>JBBFLP010000120.1:4471-9653 GCA_037478975.1 Armatimonadota bacterium | reverse complement strand
GGACGGCAGCGAAGCCGCAGAAGCCCGCGAGGCGCTGGACCGGCTTGTCCGGGAGCAGGAGGAGCGGGATGCTCAGGCCGGAGGGGCCCCGAAAAAGCGAGGATTCTGGTCCCGTCTTTTCGGTGGCTGAAAGGTTGCCTTTAGCGGAATAGCCAGAGCGCCATCGCGCCGAATGCAAGCGCAAGGAGCGCCGCCGTCGCGCGCAGCAGCATCCGCCGTCTGCGCTCCCGCGCCTCTGCCGGCATCCAGTATTCAAAGTCGTACTCGTTGATCTCGTTGACGCCGTAGCGGTCTTCTTCTTCGGGCAGGTAGTCGTCGGTCTGGCGGATCTCCATCGCATCTCTCCGGCCTCCGGTCCTCCGCGCGCCGCACGTGCTATAGTGTTGCCCGGGATGATTTACGACGCGCTCACAATGGCGGCCTGCGCTGCCGAGATGTCGCAGGCGCTCACCGGGATGATAGTCCATCAGGTGCGCCAGCCGCTCGAACTGGAGGTAGTTCTGGTTTGCCGGGCCGGTGGGCGCGAGGCTCAGGCACTCTTCAGTGCGGATGCTCGATTCGCCCGGGCGCATCTCACAGGAATCCGCCGCCCCGTTCCCCCCACTCCACCGCATTTCTGCCAGCTTCTTCGCAGGCACCTGGAGGGAAGGCGCGTTCAGTCTGTCCGGCAGGAGGGTAAGGACCGCATTCTTCGCATCACTTTCACAGGCACAGATAGTGAGTCCCGCACACTGGTCTGCGAGGTCATGGGCCGGCACTCCAATATCATCCTGCTGGACGGTGAGGGAACCATCCTGGGTGCCATCAAGACTGTGGGCGCACGGCAGAGCCGGGCCCGTCAGATCCTGCCGGGCCGCCTGTACGAACCACCCCCTACAGGCAGGTTGGAGCTTGGAGACGCCGGGCCGCAGGAATTCCGGCGGATGTGGGCCGAGAAGTTCGGCGAGAACCCCGGCGACCCGGCTGAAGTGGCGGCATGGCTGGTCCGCGAGTTCTCCGGAGTCAGTCCCGCGCTTGCCGCCGAGGCGATCCATCGCGCCGGCAATCCGGAGCCCGATAAGGTGTTCCGGGAGCTGGAAGCCCTGCTGGCGCTAATTCCGGATGGACCTTTTGCGCCGGTGATCCTGCAGGAGCCCGGCCACCGCATCGAAGAGGTTTATCCCGTTCCTCTCAAGCACAGAACCTCCGCGGGTCAGCATCCCAGGCCTCGCATCTCCGAAGCCCTTGAACACGCTGTCCGGGAGGAGATTACGGCCCGTGAGCTTGAGGACGAGCGCTCGCAGACTCTTGCGGCGATACGGCGCAGCGCGGAGCGGTTGCGGGAAGAGATCCAGGAGCTCGAAGCCATCCTCCAGCAACCCGAAGAACCTGACGCGCTGAGGAGGATGGCCGAGAACCTGGCGGCGTCTTACCATCTTATCCAGCCTGGAAGCTCCTGCGTGGAGGTCCCCGACTATTTCGACCCTTCAATGAGGCCTGTCAGCATCGAGCTGAGACCGGATCTCAGCCCTTCGGAGAACGTGGAACGGGCCTTCCGCAAGGCACGCCGCGCCGCCGACCGCATTCAGCATGCGGAGGAACGGCTCCCCACTCTCAGGCGGGACCTTGCCACCCTGGAAGAGACTTGCCGGCAGGTGGAGGAATCCGCATCTGTAGCCGAAATCCGGGAGCGCAGGGCGGCGCTGGAGAACGCCCGGCTGCTGCCGCCGCCGCAGGCCACGGGTCCGGCAGAAGCGAAGGAGCGGCCGTTTGAAGGCCATCGCATTCGCACCGTCATCTCCGAGGACGGGCTAGAGATTCTCTACGGGGAAACTGCGGAGGCCAACGACTATCTCACGCAGAAAGTGGCCAGGCCGGACGACGTGTGGCTCCACGCACGATCCGTAACGGGGGCGCATGTCATCATCAGGACCGGGAAAGGACGGACCGCCCCTCCCGCCACTCTGCGGCAGGCAGCGGAGATCGCCGCGCGCAACTCCGCAGCAAGGCATTCATCCTACATTCCGGTGGACTGGACTCTGAGGAAGTATGTGCGCAAGCCGAAGGGCTCCCCTCCCGGACTTGCCACCTACACCCACGAGAAGACGATCCACATCACCGGCGGTAGTTGACCTCGATGATCACGTCGCGGATGCCGGGGCGCGAGCGGAGAATGCGGTGGATAATGTTCATCTCGGCCTCCAGATCGCAGTTCTCTCCCCGAAGCGAGCGAACCTCCCCCCGGATGTAGACGACTCCGTGCATGGAGTTCACCTGCAGCATCGTGTCGTCTATCCTGCGCCGGACGATCTCGCGCCGGACCAGTCTGGTTGTGGCTGCATCTTCTGCAGGCATAGGCTGCACCCTCCGGTTCCGCAGCTCTCACGGTCCGCCACTCGCCCGCAGCTTCGCGGCGGCCACAGCACCCCTTGCATCATGATTTTACCGCACTCCCGCCGTTACCTGCGTGGACGATAATCCGGACAATCTATCGCGTTGGGGCGCTCGGGTCTGCGGCAGGCATCACGGTAGTCGAAGCGGCACCTGTCGCACAGGTATTTTGGCGCGCCCAGCCGCGCCCGGAGAACTCGCCAGAACCTGATGATCCTACGGCGCAAGCGCTCCAGCGGACGGGGGCGCGGACGGAACGCAGGTTCCCCCAGGACAGGCGCCTTCCTCACAACACCGCCCTCTGAGCAGCATCCGACGGGTGCTCCAGTCCAAGCTGGCGCAACCGGAAGCGCATTGCGGCCGCAGACACACCGAACCGTGCCGCCAGCACCCGGGACTTATTGGTCCTCTCCGGATGCCCCAGCTCCGCCGCGTGACGGCGCACCTCTTCCTCCGGCATCATCACATAAACCGCAAACAGGGATGCCAGCCGCTCCTGATCGTGCGGCGCGAACCGGAGAGGATGCTGCGGATTCTCAGCCAATATCTCGAAGAACTCGTGCCAGATCGCCAGAGAGACCTTTCCGGCCAGATGCCGGGAATAGCTGATTCGATATTCTTTACCTGTGCGGCACCACGCCGCCTTTACCCCCCGCGTCAACAGAGCCGGTTCCACGCGCACCTCCAAACGTGGCAGCAGCGCCAGCGGGTCGCGCGGAATCTGGCAGAACCTCAGGCAGCGGCAGAAATAGGCGGCAAAGGAACCGATATTCCCTGCTCTGATGCGCCCCCATTGCCGGACCAGGCGTGCCATCAGCGCATCCAGTTCTTTTGAGGTGGAGGCAAGAGGCGCGTAAGGGCCGCTTGATTCCGCAACGCCGGAACTCAACGGCATCAGACAAACTCCTCAGGCAGAATGCGCAGACCCTCCGCCCGCTCATACAACCGGATGATGGCGAGCTTTGCCTCCGTCGGGAGAGTCAGCATGGCATAGGAACCTGCGCGGACTTCCGGATCCTTCATAACGAACTCAAAAGCCCGCTGGATCCGCTCCTCCCTGGATTCCCCGTCCTTTTCAGGCACCAGCACCGGCGGCAGGAAGCCAGCCTTCCTGAGCAGATCCTCCACGCGCACCCGGTACACTCCCGCCAGACGCGCCAGCACCTTGGCGGAAGGCGAGCGGCGACCGTCCTCCAACTGATACAGATACGGCGACGAGATCTGCGCCCCGCGCGCGGCTTCCGGGACCGAAAGCCCCGCCCGCTCCCTTAGAGTTTTCAGGTATGCTCCGATCTCTTCCATCTGAAGGGCCGCTCCGGAGTGACTATATCACAACCCGTGATATCGAACAAGTGTTTGTATCCTCTGCCGGACGGCCGCCTTTCGCTGCGAAATCGGAGCCTTTGATCAGGCGGGGGCCAGTCCCCACTTGCGCCGCGTCTGTTCTTCGGCTCGCTTGAACAGCAGATTGTCCACCAGCGACCCGAAGACGCCGATGATCACAATCACGGCCAACACAGCCGGCATATCGTTCACATTCCGGCTGACGATCAGCACCTCCCCCAGGCCTTTCCCGGGAGAGAGAAGCTCCCCCGCCATCAGGGCTCTCCAGCTGAAAGCCCATGCCAGACGCCATCCGGACAGCATCTGCGGAAGCGCCGCCGGCAACACCACGGCTGTAAACAGTCTTGAGCCGCTCGCGCCCATGGTCATGGCGGCGCGGATCCAGAGAGGCGGGACATTCCGGATACCCGCCTGCGTGTTGACCACGATGCTCCAGACGGCGCCCAGGAAGACGATGGTGATGATGGATGCCTCCGACAAACCTAACCACAGCACCGTGAGGGGCAGCCAGGCGATGGAAGGGATAGCCTGCATACCGGAGACCAACGGCCCGAGTAGCTCGTCCGCCGTGCGGTTCCGCGCGAGCAGCAGTCCCAGCGAAAGCCCCATCGCCAGCGCAAGACCGTAGCCGATGGCCAGCCGCCGGAAGCTGGCGGCTACAGCGACCAGCAGCGTCCCGTCCGCCAGCCCGTGCACCAGGCTGGCACCCACCTCAAGCGGGCCCGGAAAGAGATACGGCGGCCACAGCGACAGCCTATATATCGCTTCCCAGATTACGATCAGGAGGAGGTAGAAGCTTAGTCGTTTCATGCACCCAGTCAGAATCCAGCTCCGCCTGCGCCACGCGGTCTATCTCGACGCGCAGGGATTCCATGATCTGTTTCTCGATATAGGCCAGCCCCGGCTCCGTCAAATCCCGTGGACGCCCGGCGGGCACGCGGAATTCCTGTTTGATGGAAGCCGGACGGGCAGAAAGCACCAGAATGCGGTCCGAAAGGTAGACCGCCTCCCGGACGTTATGCGTGACGAAGATGACGGTCTTGCGGGTCTCCGCCCAGATGGCGGTCAACTCCTCGTGCAGGAGCGCCCGTGTCTGCGCGTCCAGCGCGGCGAAGGGCTCATCCATCAACAGGACGCGCGGGTCCATGGCAAGCGCGCGCGCGATGGCGACCCTTTGCCTCATCCCGCCCGACAGCTCGTGAGGATAGGAATCGGCAAAGCGGGAGAGATGCACCATCTTGAGAAACTGCCGCGCTCTTACGGAACGCTCTTCCCGTGAGAGGCCGGACATTTTCAGGCCGAACTCCACGTTCTTCTGAGCGGTCAGCCAGGGGAACAGAGCCGCCTCCTGAAAGACGACCACCCTGTCCACCCCCGGCCCGGTAACCGGCTCGCCATCGAGCATCACCGTGCCGCTGTCTGAGCGGTCCAGTCCCGCGATGATGTTCAGGAGCGTGGACTTCCCGCA
>JBBFLP010000120.1:1233-4371 GCA_037478975.1 Armatimonadota bacterium | reverse complement strand
TCCGGCCGGGATGTCCATCTCCACGGCGCGTCCGGAATGGATCAGGGCGCTTCCCCATGGCTCCGGCAAGAGAGCCGCTCCGGCCTGACCAGATAGCAGCAGGGCGTCCGCGTCCGCCGGGTTGGCCTGAGCCAGCCGCACACCGGCAGGGCCGTCCGTGCCCACACCCAGCCGCTCCAGGAGCATCCGCATCTGGACGTCCTGGGTATTGCCAAACTGCGGCACCAGGACAACTCTGCCGCCCAACCCCTCGAATCCCTGGCGAGCCACTGCCGGGATCGCCACGAGGCGCACACCGCCGCGGCAGACTCCCGCCTGAGCCGCCACCGGCACCCCGCGTGCTTTCGCGGTGAGATAAGGCACCGGGCCTACGTACGCGATATCCAGGGCGCCTGACGCGAGAGCAACCATCAACTCCGGTCCGGCGGGGAACACGCGAGACTGGATGGTCCAGCCAGACGGAAGCGCCTTCTGGAATGAGCCGTCAGCCAGCCCGATCAGCGCCGGAGCGTGGGTTACGTTGGCGAAGAAGCCCACCCGGACGACACGGTCCGCGCTGTCTCCCGATGGGGAGCATCCCCCGAGAGCCAGCAGGCAAAGCAACAAGGTCATGCGGACAGCGAATCTCGACATAGTTGATTGAGTTAGTCCATTATGCCCCTGCCGCGCCATACTGTCAACAGAGTTGCGCCCACTGGAAGGAAATGGCGCGAAAAAGCCCGGCACTGCGCGCGCGCCGGGCCCACGGCTGAGACCCTGACTGCCTGCTACTTCGAAACAGCGTTCAGACCGATCTGAACATCCCCCTTGCTTGCGTTCTCGATGCGCGCCTCACCCGCGAAACGGTTGCCTGTGATGATCGCAGAGCGCACGCCTTCCATCAGCCGGATCTGCAGGCGGTCTTCCCGGAAGAAAGAGTTCGTGATGCTGATCTCGCCGGCGATCGCGTCAATGCACGGAACCTTTTTGCCGGAGGCATCCCAGTTCACGAAGTTGCACTGGGTCATGCTGAGAAAACCTTTTCCCGCGGTCCTCGCCACGATCTCGTGAGGCCCCCAGAAGGCGCAGTTAGAAAACTGCACCACACCCGTATGGGAATCCCGGATGTCCACCACCACCTGCGAGCCTTTGCCCCCGACGAACTCCCCGTTGGTGATCAGGAGCCCTGGAGCCTGCGTCTCCTCCACCAGGATGCAGGTCTGCGACCAGTCGGCAGCGATCCCCAGGAAATTCCCGTTGCACGCTCCGGCCTCACTGCGGTAGAAATGGTATCCCACCCGGCACCCGTAGCTGAAGGTATTGTGCATGAACTCCCAGTCCGACCGCCCGATGGAGAACGCCACGCAGTTCTGGAACAGATAGTCCAGAAGCGCCTGCCACTCCGGGATATTCTCCTCTCCGGAGCGCTGCCAGTAATGCGGGTTGAAATGGACGTTCTCAATACGACCGATGTCCGTACACTTGTCAATATGAATGCCGGCCTTCAGGGGGCATCCGAACACGTTGCGGATATAGTGAAGTTCGTTCGGCTTCTCCCCGAAGTCTATCCCCTTGTAAGGATTGACCAGGGTCACGTCTATGACACTACCGTGCATCCCCTCGCCCTGAATGGCCCAGGGATAAGGCACCGTGCCGGGAATGCGCTGCTCCGGATAGTAGATGGTGACTCCGCGGATGCAGCTGTTCGGTGAAAGGCGGATCAGAGGATCGCCCGTTTCCGAGCCTCTCCCCGCGTATGCGAGCAGGATGGTGCCCTTGCGGTGCTCGGCGTGATGCGGAGCCTGCCAGGTGCCCCGGAGCGTGACGCCCGGAGGCACAACCACCCCTTTTTCGAGCCGATACCGCCCTGCAGGCAGGAATACCTCCCCACCTTCGGCCGCGGCATCCAGCGCCTTCTGGATGGCAGCGGAATCATCCGAGACGCCGTCGCCTCTGGCGCCTGTCTCCCGGGCGTTGATCGTCAAAGCCATTGCCACATTCCCTCCCTGGACAGCCGCCACAGTCACGAACGCCGCCACGGCAAAGCACACTCTGTTCATAAGCGGTCTCCTCGCGATTTCGCTCGCGGAGCGGATCTACTCACTCCAGGGATTCCTCCGCCCGCACTGTGCCCGCCCGTTCGTGGCGGGCGATCACCCGGACTGTTCCCCCGGCAGGCGCGCGCACCACCCATTCCGCCTTCAGCCGTTCCTCAGTGGCATCTGCGTGCCAGCCGTAAGGACTGACTTCCGTATAGGCCCGCCCCTCCAGCTGACGCATCTCTTCCCGGAGCTTGCCGGACTTCAACTCCGCACCCTCCGGCAGTTCGATCTCCACCACCACAGGCCGCACAACCTTGCGGTCCAGCGCCCGCTTGGTCACGTATGTCGGCAACCAGCCCGCGTTATCCACCACCAGCCGGATCCGGAAGGTCTGGCCGCCCAGCGGCTCCACGTCCAGGCGTCTCAGCTCCAGCCGGGGCGAGATGAGCGCCTGCCAGACCAGCCAGTCCGGGAAAAGGGCCAGCTCTTTCTCCAGAAGGTGCGGCGGCGGATTGCGGAAGCAGTACATCTCGTCCCACCCGCCCAGTTCGATAGCTCCAAGCTGCGGATGCTCGAAAGGATACCAGTCCACGTAGCCCTTGCCTTCGAGCGCCTCATCGCTCCACCGCAGCATCTTGAGATCGTCTTCGAAAGGATGTTCACGGTACCACTCAATGAACTTGTATTCCTGGATTCCCGCCTGCCGCTGAGGGCTCCAGATCTCCACCGTCCAGGCGAACATCCCGAGATGGTCGTACATCCAGTCGTCCGAGACGCCCGTGATGACCTCTTTAGGATGATAGCGGAAGTCGTGGAACACGCTGACGTTGGGATAGCCCGTGATCTCGGTGCCTTTCTGGCCAATCTTCTTGTATGTCCAGAGATCCTCCGCAGGGAACTCATCGTCGCTCTGGGTGCCGTAGGGGCGGAGCAGCACTCCAGAGTAAGTGTGGAACGAGACGCCCCCTGTGATGTTGGGATGCGAGGCAAGAAAGGCCGCCATCGCCCGGACCTCGGGTTCGCTGGTGGGAAAAGGCCCCGCCCCCTGCTGCTCGAACTCCTGACGCCAGTGCGCAGGGAAGTTCCTGTTCAGATCCAGCCGCTCTTTATTGGGCAT
>JBBFLP010000120.1:0-1133 GCA_037478975.1 Armatimonadota bacterium | reverse complement strand
CTCCGCCCCGTCCGGGTTCAGGCGCGGAACCACGTAGAATGCGCGCGTATCCAGGCAGTGGGTGATATCCGGATTGCTGCCATACTCCTGGGACAGGCGCTTCAGAAAGTAAAGGCAGGCGCTGGAAGCTGAAAGCTCCGTTGCGTGAATGTTGCCGTCCACCCAGAAGGCAGGCTTTTCCGCAGCGGGGCCGGTGGCCGAACTCGTGACGGTGACACACCAGATATCGCGGCCTTCATGGCTTTTGCCGATGGACTGGATGCTCATCAGGTCCGGCCGGGAGTGAACCACAGCAAAAAGCTTCTCGGTCAGCTCAGCATAGGGCAGGAAATGGTCGAAATCCGGGTCGGGCACCAGAAAACCTCCGGGCAAAAGAGTTCGTGCTACCCGGCTTTTCTATTGCGCTTGAGGCTTCTCCTGCCCCAAGTGGTTTGCGTGGGAGATTCTGCCTGTGTGTCCAGGACGCTCGGATAGTGAACGGGGAGGGAAATGGACTGGAGGCGGCGATCGGAATCGAACCGATGCATAAGGGCTTTGCAGGCCCCTGCCTTACCACTTGGCTACGCCGCCCCGCAAAAGAGAGAACGGGAGAGGCGGACCATCGTCTCAGTCCGCCTCTTTGCGAGTCTGTAGCCCCGGCCCGCCGGGCTTCAGGGCTGCAAACTGGAGCGGGAGACGGGATTCGAACCCGCGACATTCAGCTTGGGAAGCTGACGCTCTACCACTGAACTACTCCCGCACGCCCTGCCTGACAGGACTGATGCGGTCTTCAGTCCGGTCGCGCCATCTCGACTGATGTGCTCCCGCGCCTTGAACAACCGCACCTCAGTCTGTCCGGCTCCACCGCCTTGCCGCGGTGAGGAAATACAATGGTGGGCGATACTGGATTTGAACCAGTGACCTCCTCGGTGTGAACGAGGCGCGCTCCCACTGCGCTAATCGCCCGCAATGAGCCCGGGGCCCGGCGGACACGGCTTCAAAACTGGTGGGGATGGAGAGATTTGAACTCTCACGAGCAAGCTCACTGCCCCCTCAAGACAGCGCGTCTACCAGTTCCGCCACATCCCCACGCCATCCCCCCGGCGCTGTTATTCTAACACCGCCGGAAGGCACTGTCAACACAAACGGACCCG
>JBBFLP010000119.1:6150-9657 GCA_037478975.1 Armatimonadota bacterium | reverse complement strand
GTAGCGGATGTGGACGAACCGTCCGTGGAAGTTGATCCAGAACTCCGCGACATTCTGCCGGCCTGCCTTGAAGTCGCTCAGAATCTGATCAACCACGTTCACGCTCTTTGGGGGGTGGCAGTGTTGCACCTTACGCCCGATGACCGCCCGGCTGCGGGAGAAGATCCGCTCCGGCCCCTCGCTGAAGAAGCGCACCGTGTCATCCGCATCCACGAATGTCAGGTCCACGGGCAGCGTGCGGAAGATGGCCTCCAGCTGCTCGAAGGTGAGAGAGCCGTTCGGGAACACCACGCTGGAGTCTGACGGTGGCTTCAGAGGATTCACCGGTGCGGCCTGTTCCGGCGGCCGGTAGCCCTCCCGGGGGTCCACCAGGCACCAGCCATATTGCCGCGACTGCAGATGGATCTCAGCCCATTCGTCCTCCGTGAGGGTCTCAAGGGCCATAGGGAAGAGGATGTTCTCCTCTTTGTAGATCATCTCCTCGATCGCGCGGAGCGCCGGCTCAATGGCCTCCGCCAGCCTCTCCAGCCGGACTCCGGATGCGGGCTGGAAGCGCGCCGCCGCATCGTGGGCGGCCTTCAACAGCGCTCGTGCCTCATCGTCTTTGCCCCACATCACCTTGGAAGGCCCGGTGATGCCGTGCCGCTCTAGGAAGGAGAAAAGCAGATGCTCTTTGCGGGAGTAGTGCTTCTCCACGTCCATCAGCTCGTTGAGGGCCACGCGCAGCCGGAGCAGAGCTGTCTCAGCCTCAGCGGCTGACGCCGGTTGTGCCAGATCGCGGAGCGCCTCTCGCGCCGCCCTCACGGAGGCGGCAAGCGCCTGATTCTCGCGCCGGAACGTATCCACGGGATGCCCTGGCGGCACCTCCCGGCCAGGCGGCGGTGCGATGAAGTCTTGCAGAACGGAGGCGTGCAGGTCGCACATGGATTGCACTTCCTGCACGCTCATCCCCTCGGCGATGAGCTCCTGCTCCATCGCCGCAATCTCAGTGGCGTCGGTCTGGCGCACCAGCTCGGCCAACTGGCTTCGCACCTGCTCCGGCGCCTGTCCGGAGTGCAGGTGCTTGATGATATGCTTGAGTGTCTCGATCCTGTGCTCGCGATTATTGATCAACTCGCTCATCTCGCGTCCTCCTTGCGCTCCCATGATGGGTTGCCGCGGAGGAGCGAGCCTTGACCGGGGTCAAAGTCGCTGCGATACCATCGTAACCTGAGGGCTATCTGTTAGCCCGGCGCTGGAACGCCTTCCCCCGGTCGAACTTCTCGGCCTTCTCCATCAGCCGCAGCACAGGCATCTTGCCGTGGGTCCACTCGTTGAACCAGCTGTCGTATTCCCAGCTCATCTGGGCGAAGAGCGCGTCCCCCCAGTATTCCGGGTGGTCCGGGTTGAAGCGCTCGAAGATGCCCATGTTCAGAACGGCGTGTCGCACGAACCCCACGGGCGGATACGTGGAGTCGTCCCGGTTGCCAAGAAACGCCCCGCCCTCCGTGCTGAGGATGGGAATGGGATATGGCAGGTAGCGGTCCATCAGCAGCATGATCAGCTCCCCGGCGCGGTAGCAGGTATTGTCCTGGAGCAGACTCTGAAGCCGCTCCTCCGGAGTGGAGCCGGGCATGTTCTTCTCGCGGTTGAACGGGTAGTCCAGAGGGTGGTTGATGGGACCCAGGTGCGCCCCGAACGCCGCGCCGGCGAATGCGTCCTCGATCTTGCCCCACCGGCGGAAGGTCTCGAAGCAATCCAGCCACCACTGCCCGGCCGAGCCGGGCGTCATCGCATAGAAGACGGGGATTCCGCCCTCTTCCTGGATGATCTTCTTGACCCGAAGCCACTGGCGGCAGAGCGCTTCCAGGGCGTCAGGCTTCTCGAACTCCTCTCTTACCCACTCGATGCCCAGGTTGGGCTCGTTGCCGGCCTCAAAGTAGTGGGCGCCGGCTTCGACATACTGGCGCACGTGCCGCCGGAACTCTTCTTCCTCCCGGCCGGGGCGGGGGAAGAACGGATGCGGTTCGGGTGCGTAGAGGCGCACAACGGGCTCCACCCCCTGACGCCGTGCCGCGCGCACCATCTCTTCCTTGCCGCTCCCGCACGCCAGCACTTTGAACCAGCTAAAACCGTAGCGGCCTTTCAGCTCCCGGAAGAAGCCGTCCAGATCCTCCGGGGCCACGATGGACGAGCAGTCCGTCCGGTCATGGATTCCCCATCCCGTGTCCGGCGCGGGCGGCCGGGGATAGTCTGCAAGATCCAGCCAGGGGGACTTTGCCCTCCCCCGGTCGCAGGTGGCGGGGCCTGCTGCAGTGCAGAGCAGGGCCGCCAGAAGTACCGTCGCAGGCAGAAAACGGTTCATGGATGCAGGTCTCTCCTTCGCGCGCCCGGAAGTGTCCCATCGAGCCCGGGCGAAACGCGTCTGCATTATGGACTGCCGATCTGCTTTGCGGACACCCGGCACGTCCCGGGCTCCGGCGCGCCGCGCCTGACAAAACGAAGACGGAGGTTCCCCACATGTCACGATCCGCTCTGCGGGCAACGGTAATCCTCTTGTCTGTCGCTTTTGCGGTCCTTCTGGCCTGTGCGGCCGGGGCCGCGGAGCGCTGTGACTTCCCCCCTGCCGGGCCGTATCAGGTGCTCCGGTGCGACTTCCACATGCACACCGTCATCTCGGATGGCAGACTGACGGCCCGTGAGCGCGTGGAGGAGTCCAAGAGGCTGGGCTACGACGTCATCGCCATCACGGACCACGGCAGCACGCTGGCTTACCGCTCCGCAAAAGCCGCCGGCGATGAACTGGGAGTGCTGGTGCTGCGCGGTCTTGAGAGCGGCGTCCAGGGGAAGGAGCACTATGTCATCCTGGGCGTGGACGGAACATACCGCCCCCGTGATTCGCACCGCTGGTCTGAGGCGGAAGGCGGCCAGACGGTGTTCTACCGGGAGGAGATGGATCAGGTGCGGCGGCATGGGGGCCTGATCATCTGGGCGCATCCGCACGTAGGACTGCGGGAGCCCACACTCTGGGGCATCCAGGAGGGAATCATCCGGGGCGTGGAGCTGAAGAACGACGTGGTGGGAGAGGGCTGGAACACCACGAAGAGCCACGGCACGGACTGGTATCCGGATGCGTTCCAGTGGGCGTTGGAACATGACCTGGCCGTCCTTGTCTGCACGGACGCCCACGGAGCCCGCCGGTCCGATCCCGCCGTGACGCTTGTTCTGGCATCCGGGCGCACGGAAAAGGATGTCATGGACGCCATCCAGGATCGCCGGACGATCGCCTGGTTCGACGGGATGCTGTGGGGACGCCGGGACACGCTGGAGCAGCTGGCCAGGGCGATGGTTCAGGGCAAGCTCTCCGGCGGCTCCCTGACGCTGAAGAACCTTGGCCCGGTGGCGCTGAAGGGTGTGGTGGAAGGCCGGGAAGGAACCTCCTTTGAGCTTCCGGCTTACGGCGAGGTGTCGCTCCCGGCCGCTTCCGGCAGGGTCACCGTCCGGTGGGAGAACATCTGGACCGGGCTG
>JBBFLP010000119.1:2622-6050 GCA_037478975.1 Armatimonadota bacterium | reverse complement strand
ACGCAGGTCTGCGGAAGGTGTCCGGCGAACAATGCGCTGGCAACGATTTTTTCCGGGAGAGTCTGCAATGCGAAAAGTAAAGGCTGGAATCATCGGCACCGGGTTCATCGGGCCTGCGCACGTTGAGGCCGCGCGGCGGCTGGGCTTCGTGGAGATGGCCGCCCTCGCGGAGATGGACCAGGCCACGGCGGATGCCAAGGCCGCTCAACTGTCCATCGAAAAGGCTTACGGGGACTATCGCGCCCTGCTGGAAGATCCGTCCATCGAGGTGGTGCACATCTGCACGCCCAACACCCTGCACTATCCCCAGGCGAAGGAAGCGCTGGAGGCGGGCAAGCACGTCTTCTGCGAGAAGCCTCTTGCTATGAATAGCAAAGAGTCCTCCGAGCTGGTGGAGCTGGCCCGGAAGACGGGCAAGGTCAATGCGGTGGACTTCAACTACCGCTTCTATCCGCTGAACCAGGAGGCGCGCATCCGGGTTCAGAGCGGCCAGTACGGGCGCCCGCTTGTCATCACGGGCAGCTATCTGCAGGACTGGCTGCTTCTGCCGACGGACTACAACTGGCGCATCGAGCCGGACGCAGGAGGAGAAAGCCGCGCCGTGGCGGATGTGGGCAGCCACTGGTGCGACCTGTTGATGTTCATCACCGGCCGGAAGATCACCCGTGTCTTCGCAGATCTGGCGGTCATCCATAAGCAGAGGATGAAGCCGAAGAAGGCAGTGGAGACGTACGCCGGCAAGGAGCTGAAGCCGGAGGATTACGAGCCGGTGGACGTCACCACCGAGGACTACGGGACCGTGCTCTTCGAGATGGAGGGCGGAACCCGAGGAACCTTCACGGTATGCCAGGTGGCCGCCGGCCGCAAGAACCGCCTGTACTACGAGATAGACTGTGAGACCGCCGCGTTCGCCTTCGACCAGGAGGATCCGGAGCGGCTCTGGATCGGCAGCCGGGAGGGCGAGAACCGCATTCTGATGCGCGACCCTTCGCTCCTGGCGGACGAGACGAAAAAGTGCGTCAGCTATCCGGGCGGGCATCCGGAAGGTTATCCCGACGGTCTCAAAAACTTCATGAAGGCGTTCTACACGTTCGTGGCCGAAGGCGGGGATCCTAACGGCGGAAATGTTCCGTTCCCCACGTTTGTGGATGGCCACAATGAGATCGCCATCGTGGAGGCCGTTCTCAAGTCCAGCAAGACCGGGCAGTGGGTGGCGGTGGAGTACTGATTTCCATCGCGCCACGGTGACTTCTGTGGGGCGGCCCGCCAGGGCCGCCCCTTCGTTCTGGATGTTCTGTCACTATGCCGGCTGTCCGCGAACGCGGGTATCCTGTCTGAAAGCCCGTCCGCGCGTGAAAGGGACACGGGACGGGAGAGGATGGAAGGCATGCCGCACGGACCGAAAAAGCCGCTGCTCCCCGCGGAGGAGGTGCTGGAGCTCTTGGACTCGACGGTCACGGAGCTCAGCCGCACCGCCGTCGAGTTTGCCCGCCGGATGGAGGAGGCCGGGGAACAGCAGGAATCCCTGCCGTGTCTTTACCAGTGGCACAAACTGGAGAAGGCGGCTGTCAGATTGCTGCAGGCCCGCGAGATCGAGCATGAGTCCCTGGCGCAAGTCTCCGTGCTCAGTGCTCAGAAGGAGTTGATCGCCCGGGCTGTGGCGTTGATGGACTGCCTGAGCGTGACGGGCGGCCGGAAGGAGTCCTCTACTCCCAATCTCAGGCACCCCGGAAGAAGGACGCGCAGGCATCCCTGGGGAAGGCATCAGGATGATGAGTGGACCGGAGAAGAGGCTTAGGGCGATCGTCAAGGGGCGCGTGCAGGGCGTCGGTTACCGCTATTTCGTCCAGATGGCGGCCATCGGCCTTCACCTGGATGGCCGCGTGGCCAATCTGCCGGACGGCAGCGTAGAGGTGGTGGCCGAGGGTTCCAGGGATGCTCTGGAGCAGTTCATTTCGGCTCTCTGGCAGGGGCCGCGCTCCGCGCGGGTGGAGGTGGTGGAAGAGCACTGGAGCGAGCCGACCGGCGAGTTCGGGGAGTTCGCCGTGGTCAGCTCGCTCTGAGTCAACCGGCCGCCCTGGTGCAGCTCACCTCACAGCCGGGATGCGCCCCTCCTCGGCGTCCAGCAGCTCGAACCAGGTGCGGATGTGCCCGAATGCCGGGGCGAACATCCGCCTGAGCCTTTCGTAAAGAGCCTTCTCCTGCGCGGTGCGGGGCTCCCGTGTGCGCTGTTCGTAACACCAGGTAAGGATCTCGCTGTCGGAATGGGCAGAGTCCCGTTCGCGCACCCAGCGGGCGATTTCTTCATCTCCTGCGCCGGACGCCACGAACTGCCGGAACTCCTCCGCGTCTATCCCCGTGAAGTCGAAGAACTGGCGGTCCAGCGGGCAGTTGAAGTTGTATTCCCCGTTTGTGCCCGCAATGGTGGCGCGGCATTTATCCACGATGCGCGCCAGTAGCACATAGCCGCCCAGCTCCTCGGCCGGGCTGCGTGGAAAGGTCCTGGTAAGGTCGGGTGCGTTGTTCAATGCGGATCTCCTCCTCTAATCAGGCACTGAAAGGGTTGCTTCAATCCGTCCTCGCAAAGGGTGGGCGGGCTGCCGTCTCATCCCGCACAGGCTTCAGTAACGCGCCAGTTCCACCGCCTTCGCGGCGGCTTCCTGCATGGTCTCCGCCGGGATCAGGCCGGAGCCATCCAGCAACTTTCTGCCCGCCTCCGCCTCGGTGCCAGCCAGACGGATGACCATCGGCACCCGGACATCCAGCTCTTCCCGGGCTGCCAGGATCCCCCGGGCCACCTCGTCGCCGCGTGTGATGCCGCCGAAGACGTTGAAGAAGACGCAGCGCACCCGCGGATCCATCAGCACGATCTCCAGGGCATTGCGGACCAGCTCGGCTCTGGCTCCTCCGCCGATGTCCAGGAAATTTGCCGCTTTTCCTCCGGCCATGCGGACCTCGTCAATGGTCGCCATGACCAGCCCGGCGCCGTTTCCGATGACCCCGATATCCCCGTCCAGGCGCACATACTGGATGCCCCGGCGGCGCGCCTCCGCCTCGATGGGGTCTTCTCCCTCATCTTCCCGGAGCGCGGCGAGCTCCTGCTGGCGGAACAGGGCGTTGTCGTCTATCACCATCTTGGCGTCCGCCGCCACCAGTTCGCCCTCGCCGGTGAGCGCCAGAGGGTTGACTTCGGCCAGCACCGCGTCCGATTCCAGATATGCCTGCATCAGCTTCTGAAGCAGATCCACGGCCCCGGGCAGTGCCTCTGCCGGTATCCCCCCGCGCTTGGCCACGTCCAGAGCGTGCCAGCTCTGGAAGCCGATGACCGGGTCCACGGAATGCCGGGCGATCTTCTCGGGGGTCTTCTCCGCCACCTCCTCGATGTCCACCCCGCCCGCCGCGCTCACGATGACCGTGTTGCGCTGAGA
>JBBFLP010000119.1:0-2522 GCA_037478975.1 Armatimonadota bacterium | reverse complement strand
GACCAGTAGACC
This sequence comes from Armatimonadota bacterium, assembly GCA_037478975.1. Taxonomy (GTDB): domain Bacteria; phylum Armatimonadota; class UBA5829; order DSUL01; family DSUL01; genus CALCJH01. The sequence goes on along the minus strand of JBBFLP010000119.1, from coordinate 2,510 downwards.
TCCCGGTATCGCTCCGGATCCCCGTAGAGTCCGCGCAGCATCCCCGGCCATGGCCGCTTCAGCACCAGATAGCCGCCTCCGCCCAGCGGCACGGACTGGCCTGCCTCGTCCACGACGTCGGCCTCGATGCCGGGCAAGGGGAAGGTCGCGGAGCCCGGACGCGTGGTCGTGATGCCGGGCAGGGGGCTGATCAGGATGTGCCCGGTCTCGGTCTGCCACCAGGTGTCCACCACCGGGCAGCGGCCGCCGCCGATGTTCTGGTGGTACCACATCCAGGCTTCCGGGTTGATGGGCTCTCCCACCGACCCGATGAGCCTCAACGTGGAGAGGTCGTGCTTCTCCACGTGCTCCGTTCCCCATTTCATGAAGGCGCGGATGGCGGTAGGGGCGGTGTAGAACACGGTGACGCCATACTTCTCACAGATGGCCCAGAACCGGTCGCGGTCCGGGAAGTCCGGCGCGCCCTCGTACATCACGATGGTAGCGCCGTTAGCCAGCGGGCCGTACACCAGATAACTGTGCCCGGTCACCCACCCGCAGTCCGCCGTGCACCAGAAGACGTCCTCCTCCTTCAGGTCGAACACCCACTTCGTGGTGGCGTAGACACCGGTCAGATAACCTCCCGTCGTGTGCACGATGCCCTTGGGCTTCCCGGTGCTGCCGGAGGTGTAAAGGATGAACAGCAGATCCTCCGAGTCCATCTCCTCGCACTCGGAGCGGGGACTGACGTCCTCGATGACCCGGTGCCACCAGTGGTCGCGCACTTCCTGCATGTGGGTGAAGGTGGCGTCCGTCAGACCAAGCCCGAGCCTGCGGACCACCACAACGCCTTCCACGCTCGGGCAATCCTGGAGAGCCTCATCCACGCTGCGTTTTAGAGGGATGACCGTTCCGCGGCGGTAGCCGCCGTCCGCAGTGATCACCAGGCGGCACTGGCAGTCGTTGATGCGTTCCTTCAGCGATTCCGCCGAAAAGCCGCCGAATACCACCGTGTGCACCGCGCCGATCCGCGCGCAGGCCAGCATCGCGATGGGCAGCTCGGGGACCATCGGCATATAGATGCAGACCCGGTCCCCTTTGCGGATGCCGAAGTGCTCCCGCAGGACGCTGGCAAAGCGGTTGACTTCGCGGTACAGGTCCCAGTATGTGAGCACGCGGCTCTCGCCGTTTTCGCCTTCCCAGATGATGGCCGCCTTGTTGCGCCGGGCGGTCCGCACGTGCCGGTCCACGCAGTTGTAGCACGCATTCAGCTTGCCGCCCACGAACCACTTGGCGAACGGCACTTCCCAGTGCAGCACCTGCTCCCACGGATGGAACCAGTCCAGCCCCCGGGCCACATCCGCCCAGAAGGCCTCCGGATCCTCTGCCGCCCGTGTGTAGATCTCGGGGTCGTTCAGGTTGGCCTGCCGCGCGAAGTCCTCCGGTGGAGGGAAGGACCGGTTCTCCTTCAGCAGGGCCTCGATGGCCTGAGTCTCTACTGCCACTTCTGCCTCCTCTCTGCGCATCGTTGCGCCATATGTCATTATACTGCGACTTGGTCGCTTTTGCGTCGCCATTCCCACCCGGCTGGGTTCGCCTTCGGGGAGATGAAATCGAGTCCGGGAAGCGCCCGGTCAGCGGGGAAGAATCACTTTATCCATTTGGCGACTTCGCGGAACTCGGGAGTGCCGGCTCTACGGAGCCATTCGAAGATAACGCTTTCGGTGCAGGAGACGGTGGCTCCGACGTGGCGCAGCCGCTCCAGACCGTAGCGGTAGTTCCACTCTGTGCGGGAGCTGATGGCATCCGCCGCCAGATGGACCACCAGTCCGTCATCCAGAAGGTCGTGCGCGGTCTGGGTGATGCAGACGTGCGTCTCCAGGCCGCACAGCACCGCCTGGGTGCGGTCGGAGAGCTTTTCCAGCTCGTTGCGGAACGAGGTGCTGCCCATGCAGCTGAAAGTCATCTTGTCAATGACCGGTGTGCCATCCGGGAGGTGCTCGGCGATGGCGGGATCCAGCGGGCCGAGCTTTTCGGCATTCTGGGTGGTGGCCAGCACCGGGATCTGGAGCGTCTTTGCCGCTGCCAGAAGCTTGATGATGTTAGACCGCAGCCGCTCCGGCTCGAAGATCACATTCATAAAAGCGGTCTGCGGGTCCACGACGACCAGCAGGCTGCGGCCGGTTTCCAGCAGATATGCGTCGGCGAAGCCCATAGAATGTGCTGCGCTGCCTCCTTTGCTCTCCCTGGCGCCTCAAACGGGTGTTCATAGCATACCACAAAGTCGCGCATTTGCGAACGGTGGGCGCCTGGCGCCCGGTTTGCGCCTGGAACGGAGTGGATTTCGTTGAAAATTCTCTATTTTTCATAGGCCGTTCATTGACCGGTGCGCTGGCAAGGGGTACTATATTGGCGGGTTGATTTCAGCTTGAGTCAGGAGCGCGGGCGCTTGATGGACCCTCGAAAGGCCCAAGGCGGCTGGATGGAAAGCAGCCGCAGCGGGCCTTCCCAAAACCGTGGGACCCGGTTGC
>JBBFLP010000118.1:0-9664 GCA_037478975.1 Armatimonadota bacterium | reverse complement strand
AGACACCTCTCGGCTCACGGGGCCGGCCATTCTGGCCGGCCCCTGTGTTTTTCCGGTATCTGCTTAGGTACCAAGCAAAAATACCTGATTTCCCCTTATCCCCTTGCACTCAGACCTGAACCTGTTATGCTAATGATTGTGAGTGTCATTATTGGTCTTCGGGGCCGGCAGGTTGCCCATCAGCAAGCTGGCGCCAGAAGGCAGGCTCTCCCGGCCCACCTGCGAGCGGACCGGGGAACCGCGGTGAGAAGAAACGGAGGGTAATACCGTGAAGAGCATCATACGTTTGCTGGTGGTGGCGGCGCTCCTGCTGGCTGCGGGAGGCGTGGATGCCGCCGCCGTTGACAAGGATATCCTGGCCTGCGGCCACAATGTCGGCAGGCTCACGCTGTCGGATCCTGTCGCCTACAGCACGACGACCCAGGGGGGTGTTACGGTGAGCGGGCAGTTCGCCGGGAACTACCCGCCGCTGCGAAACGGGGTGGAGATCCGCTGGGTTCAGTTGATCAGCACCTCTCACCCCTTGAACACGCACGCGGCGGCCAATACGCCTTACTTCGATCCCGGTGAGCTTGACATGACCGGGGACAACGATCCCTTCTACTGGAACACCACGTTGAAGGCAAAGGACGGCAACGACTATCCCCAGTATCACTACGTGAACTACCAGATCAATGCAGGCAAGGGCATAAAGTTCTTCGACGAGCCGAAGCGAAACAAAGCGGCTGCCCCCGTCAGCTGGCTGGCCGAGTTGAATCTGGTATGCTGGGAAACCGGCACGAAGAACTTCAGCGTTCTGTGGACCGGAACGTACGGGTTCAACATTGCCCAGAACGGCAATGTCACCGTCAACGGATGGAACGAGCTGGCCAATCCCGCGTGGCTGACGCAGGCCAGGCTGACCCAGTACTTCCCGGGCTGGAGCATGTCGGATGCCTGTAAGAACTGTCTGGTTCCGGAGCCCGTATTCATGCAGATGGGAGCGCTACTGGGGATGAGCGGTCTGGGAACACTGGCCGCCCGCCGCCGCGCGCGGCGGCGCTCCGGCTGAGCGGTCCGGCAGACTAGCCCGATCAGATCATCAGGAAGAAAGGAGCCCGGCATAATGACTGCGTTAAGAGCGGCGATGCTGATAGTCGTAGCGGCCCCGGTGGTACTGGCCTGTGGTCACGAGTCCGGGCCGGGCTCCGAGAATCCCTCCCGGAGCGAGAACGTCCGCTGGCCTGCCGGCCAGGTGGTGTGTCTGGAGTATCTGGGGCCGTCCGACCGGCCCGTTCCACCTGTCATCCTGGCGGCCAAAGCAGCGGACGCTGATGCATTCGTCCGGGCCAGCCAGGAAAAGAAGGATCTTTCGCTGGCGCGCCGCGTAGTCGTATCGCGTGAAGCACTGGACTGCGCTCAGGGTTACCTGCCGGGTAGCGTCAGGTCCGTAAAGGATGCCCTGCTGAGTGTCAGAGTATGGAGGGAGAAGAACGATTATGATGCCCGTCTGCAGGGCGGGCGCGGGCTGGAGCTCCTCAAGGCTCTGCAGGTGTGCCTTAGGAAGGATTCCCCCGAAGCGGCTTCCGAGCTGAACGCGCTGATCACGTTCATCCGGATGGAGATGGAACGGCAGCGCTGAAAATACACCTCCCTCAGGAGGAGTGGGAAGGCCATCGCCCCCGCCTTCGGCGGGGGCGTTTTTCATCCTACGGTGGTCGAGTAGCGCGGCGAAAGCCGCGCGTATCGAGACCGCGTAGCCTGATGTCCGTGGATTCGACCCGTCCGCCTGCGGCGGACGGGTCAAACACCGTAGAGGTAGTTCCGGGAGCAAGTTACGGGGCGGGCTCCCGTCGCGCGCAGGACACGTCATCCCCCTCATCCAAGCCTTCTCCCACCAGGGGAGAAGGCTTTATCTTGCCCTCGTCCTGCTGAGCACCCTAGATTTACGCCTGCCCTCCTTAGCGGGCGATGGGAGAGAAAACCCTCTCCCTGAGAACGGGAGAGGGAATGGGTGAGGGCGAATTCCGACTCTCGACACTGGACGCTCAACTCTAGACTGCTATTACGCTGGTCGAGTAGCGCGGCGACAGCCGCGCGTATCGAGACCACGTATTGCCGGGTGTGGTTTCGACTCGTCCGCTGCAGGCGGACGGCTTAGCCAGCACAGGAGGCTTTCCGGGAGTGAGTTTGCGGGACACCGAGGTCGGCCTGATAGGTGGCATTCCTGCTTTGGCCAGACACGGGAGTGCCATCGCGTTGACAGCCCTGCGGGCGGATGTCTATAATCTCCTCGTCTTTCCGGAGCCGGGGGCGAAGCGCTCGCCGCGGCGCGGGGAAGGGGGCGGCAACGGCAAGTCCCGCCACGGGAAGCAGACGGAAACCTTGATATTCCTGCCATAAAGCGCAGAACTCCGGCGGATCCCGGAGCCTTCCGGCGGCAAACACGGGAAAGCAGCCGGCAGCGGCCCCTCTCTTGCGGCGGATCCCGGCATACTCCTCTCTAACGGACCAAAAGGAAAGCAGCGACAATGAGCACAGCCAAACTGGTTCTCGAAGGCAAGGAATACGAATTCCCGGTCGTCGTCGGCTCGGAAAACGAGGTGGGCATTGATATCACCTCGCTTCGCGCGAAGACCGGCGCCATCACCCTGGATCCCGGCTACGCGAACACGGGTTCCTGCGAAAGCGCCATCACCTACATTGACGGCGAGCGCGGCATTCTGAGCTACCGGGGATATCCCATCGAGAAGATCGTCGAGTCCGGAGCGCGGTTTATCGAGGTGGCGTATCTCCTCATCTACGGGAAGTGGCCAACCGCCGAAGAGTATGCCACGTTCTCGAAGCTGATGACGCAGCACAGCATCATCCACGAGGACATGAAGAACTTCTTCAACCACTTCCCGCCCATGACCCATCCGATGGCCATCCTCTCCGCGATGGTGGCGTCGCTGTCAGGCTTCTATCCGGACGGGGATGAAGAGCTGAACATGATCCGGGTGCTGGCGAAGGCCAAGACCATCAGCGCCTATGCCTATAAGAAGTCCATCGGTGAGCCGTTCGTTTACCCCAAGCCGGACCTCAGCTACCCCGCGAACATCCTGCACATGATGTTCGCGCATCCGATGGAGGATTATCAGGTGCCTCCCGTCATGGAGGAGGCGCTCCGGATGCTGCTCATCCTGCACGCCGACCACGAGCAGAACTGCAGCACGTCCACCGTGCGCATGGTGGGCTCCAGCGGCGCAAGCCTGTTCGCCTCCATATCCGCAGGCGTCTGCGCCCTGTGGGGTCCGCTGCACGGCGGAGCCAATCAGGAGGTCATCCAGATGCTGGAGCGCATCCGGGATGACGGCGGAGACTACAAGAAGTATGTGGCCATGGCCAAGGACAAGGACTCCGGCTTCCGCCTGATGGGCTTCGGGCACCGCGTCTACAAGAACTATGATCCGCGCGCCCGCATCCTGAAGGAGCAGGCTGACAAGGTGCTTGAGCTGGTGGGCGTCAAAGATCCGCTGCTGGATATCGCCAAGCACCTGGAGGAGGTGGCGCTGAACGATGATTACTTCATCGAGCGCAAGCTGTATCCGAACGTGGACTTCTACAGCGGCATTCTCTACAAGGCCATGGGGATCCCCACCAACATGTTCACGGTCATGTTCGCTCTGGGGCGGATGCCGGGCTGGATCGCTCACTGGAAGGAGATGAAGGAGGATCCGGCCACCCGCATCAACCGGCCGCGGCAGATCTACACCGGACCCACCGAGCGCGAGGTGCCGCCGCGCTAGGAGCATCGTTTCCACGGATGCTGAAGGCTCCTGCCGCCCCGGCGGCAGGAGCCTCATTTGTTTTCCGACAGCCTCCGCTGCGTTTGGAGATTCAGACGAACGGTGGAACCAGGGCCTTTCCCGCCTTGGCGGACTTCTCCGCGGTCTCGATGACGGAGATGACCCGGCGCGCGCTCTCGGGGGTGACGGCAAGCTCTTCTTTGCCCGTAAGATATCCGGCGATGTTTCGGTAATAGGCCGGCCAGTCTGTCTCTAGATATCGGACCTTGCACTCCGCCTGCATGCCCTCCACGGAGGACAGCAACTCGAAATGACCCTCCCACCGATCCACGATGGCGCCCGCCGTTCCCAGAATCCGGTAACGCGGTTTCCCGGCGCGCGCGATGCTGGAGATCTCCACGTTCCCCCACACGTTGTCCTCGAAACGGATGACGGCCTGGGTGTGGTCCTCGTTGGTCACATCCATCCAGACGCGCTTCTGGAAGATGCCCGTCACATCCAGCACCTTCTTGCCGACGATGCTCAGCATCCAGTCCACCACATGCGCGCCCCAGTCATAGAAGTTGCCGCCGGAGATCTCCTTGCTGCTGCGCCACCAGTGGCCCGGATGGCCGAACCCGCCCATGGACATCTCGATGGAGAACACCTCCCCGATGAGTCCCGCGTCCACGGCCCGTTTGATGGCCAGGAAGTCGCCGTCCCACCGGCGGTTGTGGTAGACGGAGAGCATCTTTCCCGCCGCACGAGCGGCCTCGATCATCGCTGTCGCCTCATCCGCTGTCAGGCACATGGGCTTCTCTGTGATAACGTGCTTGCCGGCCCGCGAAGAGCGGATGCACAGGTCCGCGTGCGTGTTGTGCGGCGTAATGACCGTCACCAGATCGACCGGCGCCTTCGCAAGGAACTCGTCCACGTCGTTGTAGGTCTCGATTCCGGGGAAATCGGCGCGCGCTGCCTCAGTTCGCGCCGGGTCCAGGTCGCAGACAGCGGTCAATGGCATCCCGGCCGCGGCCGCGTGCTCGGCGTGCATCTTGCCCATGTTGAAAGCGCCGCCGTACCCAATGACCCCGAAGCGTATACCCGTGTCCTTCGTTTCCGACATATCAAACCTTCCTTCCGTAATATCTGTAAGTGCAGGCTGGGGATGAACCCCGGCTGGTAGATTCCGCGAAGCCTGCTCCCTTCCCTGCCGCCGTCCTGTCTACCGGCCCAGCGCCTTGCGGAGCGCCGGTTCCAGCGCATCCGCCAGGCGGTGGAATCCCAGGTCCGTCGGGTGAACTCCGTCTACGGTGTCCTCGCAGTCTTCGCCCAGCAGAACGCGTCCCTCGACAAGAGTCAGCAGATCACCCCACAAGGGCTTTGCCTTCTGGTATGCGCGGCGCATCTCCTCATTGACGGATGTTTCCTCCGGACGCCTGCCGCTGCGCGCCGGTTCCCCGCGGTTGCCGTAGCTTTCTACCAGGATGACCGGCGTGCCGGGACGCTTCCGCCGCAGAACATCCAGCAGGTAGTTGATCCGCTCCTCCACGGGAACCGCGCCCATATTCGGAAGTGGGTCTATCACAAACACTGCCGCATCCAGTTCCGCCAGCAGGTCTGCCATCTCGGGTTCCGTCTTCCCGTTGCCGGAGAACCCCAGGTTCACGGACGGCAGGTCCAGCCGGCGGCCCAGAATGGCGGGGTAGGCCATCCCGGGGCGGCTGGCGCACCCGCCCTGGACGATGGACGTGCCGTAGAACACGATCGGTTTCGTGCCCTCCGGCCAGGCTGGAGCAGGCTCGATCAGGTACTCCGCCGGAACGCCTATCTCCAGCCGGGTCAGCCCGTTGTAAAGCGGGAGATACAGCATCAACTCCCGCCGCTCGCGCGGCAGACCGGAGACCAAGAGTTTTTCATTCTCCACCCCGTCCGGCCGCCCGACAGCCATCCAGCGCCATCCTCCGTCCCGCCGGACGTAAAGGTCCACCCCGCTGATGCCGGTATCCGCCATATGGTTCATCGTGAACGGCGCGGAGACAGTCCATCGGACGTGGATCTCGGAGGAGTCGCTCACAAAGCGGACCGCCAGTCCGGCGCAGTTGCCCGAAAGCTCCCAGACCTTGTCCGGCACCTTGCCCTCCGCGCGGTCCGGCAGCCGCCGGAAGGGACGCGTTTCTCCCGGCCAGCCCTGACCATCCAGTCTGAGGCTGGTGGCATTCACCCAGCGTATCTCCGCGGGACTCTCCGCTGCGCAGGCTCCCGTTGTCACCAGGATCGTCAGCATTGGGAACAGAACCCTCCAGGCCGTCATTGTCCCAGCTCCCGGCGCAAACCCTCCAGCCACTCGCGGATGGTTTGCGGCTCGCTGATGCGCTTCGCGCCGTGGCTCTCCAGGTCCGCGGCATACTGCTGCAGACGGGCCCACAGTTCCCCTGCGGCTTTAGCCTCCCTGCCGGATTCCCTCCACCGTTCGACGTCCTGCATCAGACGCACGTAGCGGATGGCCAGCCGGTCACGCTGGACGCGCCGCAGATACTCGGGGCGTAACCGCACCGCCGCCTCGGCCTCATTGAAGCATCCCTCCGCGGCCGAAAGCACCTCCGCCGTCAGATAGGGCGCCGTGGGGGGATCGTAGATCCCCACGTGGATCCTGTTCTTCTCCACGTTGTCGTGCATAAGGTCAATGTAACGGCGCATTGCGGGAGCGGCGGGACCGTAGTACCCGTTGAGGAAGTCATCCACCAGGGCGTTCATATCGCGGCTGGCATTCCAGAGCATCTTGGCCATTACCCAGGCCCGCAGTTCGCACAGCTCTCCATTGCCGCCTTCCTGATACATCCCCTGCAGGAACAGACCTTTGACACCGTGGCGGGCATACATCGGGATATCCGCGGCCAGCTCACGCAGATTGGGGACGGGCTGCTGGTAGCACCGGAAGTTGACCACATAATGCCAGACGTAGAGATTGTCCGTGATGTCTGTCCACCGCTTCAGCACGTCCACAAAGACGGCGTTCCGCTGGCATTGCTCGAAAGGATGGGCCACGCAGGCCTCAATGGGACACAGACGCACGCGGACGTTGGGCTCCGGCCGGACGGTGCGCGGGGGTTCCTTCGTATACTGATAGGCCAGGGTGTCTATCAGCCGGTCCGGGAAGCGCTTGCGGGTCTCGCGCGCGATGGCGTTGACGAACTCCAGCAGCGGGCCGGATTCCGAGCCCTCCCTCTTGACCACCGCCTGGCAGGACTCGCACTGACAGGGGTTCCCCCAGTCGTTCTGGGACACGGAGAAGATCTTCGCCTCCGGGTGGGCCTCCATCCACTGCAACACCCGCTCCGTGGCGATGCGCAGGACATCCGGATTCGTCAGGCAGAGCTGCGAATGCTCCTTCAGACGCTTACCGTCCACCAGCGAGAAATACTCCGGGTGCCTGTCATAGTATTCCCCGGGGGGGACTAGCATCTCGAAGCTGTGGACAAAGGGGAAGTAGGCGATCTTCCCGCCACGGGTCTCATCCAGCCGGGAATGGTTGGCGGTGGTGCGGTTGCGCGCCGCCCAGTCCGCATCGAATGCATCGAAGTAGAACGGATCCCGGTTCTCGAAGGAAGGGACCTCGCGCACCGAGAGTCCGGCCGGGATGCGTATCGTGGGCTTCTTCGGGATCACACTGACCGTGCTGGTATACCAGCGGCAGCCCAGGACGTCCTCCAGCAGGCTGTAGCAGGCGTACATCGAGCCCCGCTGCCTGCCGCCTGCAAGGATCAAGCGCTGACCGCACACACGGATCAGGAATCCATCATCGCCGAGTCCGCGGAACTCCCCGGTGCCGGTCAGCGACTCTACCGTCCGTCCGCGTCCCACCAGGATGGCTTTGTCCGGCACACGGCCGCCTTCCTGAAGGACCGGAAAATCTGCGCCGGACGTCTCTTTCAGGAACCGGGCAAGCTCCTGCGCCCCGTGCTGCTCCGAAGGGGAGGCATCACGGGCGACGACGATGACGTAGTCCGTCCTGCCCCCTGTAGCAAGCTCCAGATCAGCCGCTGCTGTTCCGCCCGCGACTCCCGCCACGCTCATCAGGACACCTCCTGCCGCAACGATCGCGCAAAGCGCCGTTTTCATCACACCCGCCAGCCTCCTGTTCACCGAACACTGCCGCGATTATAGCACTGCCGCGGAAAGGCTGTTGCGAAAGGCGCAGCGCGAACGGCCACGAACGCCGGCGTTCCGCGAAGTCGCTCCCGCAACTCACGGCCTATGCCGGTTGAGCCGTCCGCCGGTGGCGGACGGGGCGAAACCGCGGACATCAACCTGCACGGTCTCGATACGCGCGGCTTTCGCCGCGCTACTCGACCAGCGTAGATAGTACGGAGTACAGAGCGAAGGATCAGGCTAGAGCGGCTGCGGCTGAATGTTGAGAGTTGAACGGATGCCCGGATTGGAAATCCCCGGCGAGCAGGGCTGCCCGATAAGGGTGGTTCGCCCGGGCAAGTTATTCTCTTCCTTTTGGAAGCTTGGTGAGCCGCAGGGGCAATTGTTACAGCGCTTGTAACATTGGGTTTATCTAAGAATAACAATCGCATGAAGGGTGAGCAATGGCGGGGGAGTACTATCCCTTGGGTACCCGGGAAAAGGCCCGGGTCACCCACTGAGCCCGGAAGGGAGAGTATCAGAGATGCAGAGATTCGATAGGACATCCGTTCTGGCCCGGCTGGCGGCTTTTGCCGCTGTGGCTGTTCTGGCTGCCGGTTGCGCCGGCCCGCAGCAGACCGGCGGAGACGGCGAAGACACAGGGGCCGGCAAGAAGACCATAACCGTCAAAGGCTCCGATACGATGGTCATCCTCGGCCAGCGCCTGGCGGAGCGGTATATGGGCACGCACCCCGGCGTCACCGTACAGGTCACAGGCGGTGGCTCCGGAACCGGCATCGCGGCGCTGCAGAACGGCACCACGGATATCGCTCAGTCTTCCCGCCCCATCAAGGACAAGGAGAAGGAAGGCGTCAAGGCGAAGTTCGGCAAGGAAGTGGTGGAGTTCGTCGTAGCCAAGGACGGACTTTCGGTCTACGTGCACGAGTCCAATCCTGTCAAGAGCCTTTCCATCCCGCAGCTTAAGGCGATCTACACGGGCAAGATCAAGAACTGGAAGGAAGTGGGCGGAAACGACGCGCCCATCACGCTCTACAGCCGCGAGAACAACTCCGGGACGTATGTTTACTTCAAGGAGCACGTCCTGGAGGACGAGGACTTCGATCCGCGCGCCCAGAATATGCCGGGCACGGCCAGCGTGGTGAATGCGGTCTCCAAAGACAAGAACGGTATCGGCTACGGAGGAATCGCCTACACCAAGGGCGTGCGGGACGTGCCGATCCGCAAGGACGACACGTCGGAGCCCGTGGCTCCCACGCAGGAGACTATCAAGTCCGGCGCCTATCCGCTTGCCCGCGACCTCTACTTCTACACCGTCGGTGAGCCCACCGGAGCCATCAAGGAGTTCATTGACTGGACCCTCTCCGAAGAGGGGCAGAAGGTGGTCGAAGAGGTGGAGTATATTCCCATTCTGTAAACACGTGCGCGGGGTGAAGGAACAAGCCGGGGGCGATGCCATTGGTTGACGATGCAACAACGGTTGAGCGGGCGCCGGCGCGCCCGCTCACCGCTAAGCGTTTCCGTCCTCTGGAGGCGCTGGCGGAGCATATCATTCTGGTCGCGTCCACACTGTCCATCCTGGGGGTCTTCCTGATCTTTGTATTTGTCGGCCGCGAGGCTCTGCCTCTGCTGACCAGCAAGGAGATCCAGGAAGAGGTGACGCTTCGGAGCATGTTCACCACCCGGATCTGGCAGCCGGTGGGAGTGGAACCCAAGTATTCCATCATCCCGCTCATCATCGGCACCCTGAAGGTGACCATCATCGCCATTCT
>JBBFLP010000117.1:0-9691 GCA_037478975.1 Armatimonadota bacterium | reverse complement strand
TGGGAGGCGTGATGCGCAGGCGGCGGTGCGGTCTCGATACGCGCGCCTTTCGGCGCGCTACTCGACCGGCGTAATACAAGTCCGGGAGGTCCGGGACCTTATTCCCGGACCTCCCCCTACGCTGGTTGAGCCGTCCGCCTCCGGCGGACGAGTCGAAACCACTTCCTGCACCTGCTCTCGATACGCGCGCCTAGCGGCGCGCTACTCGACCAGTGTAACGGAGGCTCACCGCGCGATCTACTGGAAAGACTGCGCGTTGCTCAATACTCTACGGAGGAGGGATGCTATACCGGCATCCGCAGAAACGGCGGGCGGCGCAAGCAAGGCGGATCAGGACGCCAGGCGGCGCTGGCGGCTGGAGAGGATATTCATCGCTTCGCGGTATTTCACCACTGTCCGGCGCGCGACCTCCAGGCCACGTTCCTGCAGAATGTCCGCAATCTCCTGGTCCGATAACGGGTGGGCGGGATCCTCGGACGCGATGATCTCCGCGATGAGATCCTTTACGGACATGGAACCGTCGAAGAACAGGTCGAAGCTGACCACCTCTTCGCTCGGAAGCTGGACCCACTTGTTGGCTGTGGCTCGGCTGACGGTGGACTCGTGCATCTTCAGGGCACGCGCCACCTGCGTGCGGGTCAAAGGGCGAAGGAACGACTTCTGCCCCGTCTCTATGAACCCCTGCTGATACTGCACCACGTACAGAGTGATACTCTTAAGGGTCTTGCGGCGCTGGGCGATGCTGCGGATGAAGTTCTCCGCGCGGTCCACGTACTCCAGAATGTGGCGGCGCTCATCCTCCGAGAATGAGCGGGCGCCGCCGTTGCGGATCTTCTGGTATGCTTCCCGGTAGCGGGCGTTCAGTGACAGAAGCTGCGACTCGTGCGTGACAACCTCCACGTCGTACCCGGAGATCGTCCGGCGCACGATGACATCGGGCCGCACAGCGTCCACCGATTCCTGCCGGTCGTCCCACGGAAGCCGGAAGCACTCACCAGGATGGGGGGTCAGGCTGCGGGTGATGAAGCGGAGCGCCTCTTCCACCGCTTCCACCGGCACGCGCAGCGCACGCGCCAGCCGCGACATCCGCCGGGCGGCCACATCCGGCCAGTGCCGCTCCACCATCGTCCGGGCGAGCCTTGAAGCATCCGTCTCCTCGTCCAGATTGCGCAGCTGAATAAGGAGGCACTCCTGCAGGCTCCTTGCCCCCACCCCGACCGGGTCGAACGTCTGGATAAGGGCCAGCACCTCCTCAAGGAAACTCTCGTCGCACCCCAGCTCTGCCGCCATCTCGGCCAGCGACCCCTCCAGATAACCGCTTTCGTTGATGCACCCCACCAGATACTCGCCCGCCTCCATCTGATCGGGGCGGGCGGAGGCCCGGAGCTGGTCCATCAGGTGGTCTTGCAGGGTCTGCCGTGCGCAGGCGTTGCCGATGGGATCGAACTCGGAATCATCAGAGGCCGGAACTGACTCCACCCAGTCGTTGTCCCGGGAATAGTAGTCCTGCCAGTCGAACTCCTCCGTCTCCGCCTCGGCGGGCCGCTCGGCCTTGAGAGGACAGGTGGGGCACATTTCGCGGGGAAGCGTGCAAGAGCCGCACACATCCTCATCCGCGCGCTCCAGCGCCGGGTTCTCCTCAAGTTCCCGGTCTATGGCCTGCGCAAGCTCAAGCGTGGAGCAGGCGAGGATGGTATTGGCCAGAATGATCTTGGGATCGATCTTCTGGGACAGGTTTTGCTTCAGGCTCTGTCTGAGCAGCACTTCCCGACCTCTTCCCGCCGGGGCTAGGCCCGGCGCTTTCCGGCGGCGGAGCAGGAGAAGCGGGGACGACCGGTCTCGCCACGCTTCCCAGGCAGGCGCGGCGCGGCTCCTGAAAGGATTGTACCGGCCGCCATGGGCCCTGTCAACAGAATGGAGCCCCTTCGCTTGCCGCTCATCCGGATTGTTCCACGAACACTGTCCGCCGCCTCATTTTTGGCGAACGAGCGGCTCTGTCCGGGCCCGCAAACCTTCAAGGAATCTTCATCGTATTCCGATAATCATGACCGCAGCCGGTTGGAGGGCCGGCCCGCGTCTCAACCCGGCAATCCGAGGGATGGGAGGAAGAGGATCTATGGCGCACTGGCAGAAGACGCTGGCGGTCCGGCTGGCGATCGCGGTCCTGGCCGCGGCCGCGCTTCCGTCCGCCGCTCATGCGGCGACGACGGGCACCCTCTCGGGAGTGGTGGTGGACGATGAGACGGGCGAAGCGCTGGCAGGAGTCAACCTGGGTCTCAGCGGCACCTCGCTGACAACCGTCTCCGATGCTTCGGGCGCGTTCTCCTTCCTGAATGTTCCCCCGGGCGACTACACGGTCTCCGCAGTTCTGGTCGGCTACGCCCCGGCGGAAGTCACCGGCGTGGATGTCCAGATGGACCTGATCTCCCGGGTGACCATCCGGATGCAGCGGACCGTGGAGGAGGAGCCCGAGATCGTGGTGGTGCAGAACCGTACTCTCACCAACCCCGACGCCACCCAGACACTTTACACCCGCTCCTCCCGGGACCAGCAGCTTGCCCGAACCTCGCCCCACGCATTCAACCAGGTGCCGGACATCGTCAGTACAGTGCCGGGCGTGGTGCAGGACGGACTGGGCAACCTGCACATCCGTGGCGGCCGGGACGACGAGATCGGGTGGATGATCGAAGGGATTCCGGTAACGAACCCGGTGGACAATACCTTCGGGACGAATCTGGTGAACGTGGGGATGTCCCGCCTGCAGGTCTACACAGGCGGATATCAGGCGGAGTACGGGAACGCCATCTCTGGAGTCCTCAACGAGATCAAGAAAACCGGCAGCGAGCTGATGGGCGCGACCCTGGACGTGACGGCCGGTTCCCGCCAATACCTGGGAGGACTGGGGGAGGCGGGCGGAGTGCTGCCCTCCGGGCTGGACTGGTATATTGGCAACTACACGTGGCGGTCGGATTTCAGCGGCTACGTGGCGCGCGCGGCAAACTCCGGGGACACCACCATCAAGCTGGTGTACCCTGCAGGGCCGTCGGACCGGCTCACATTCCTCTGGGCCACAGGTTTTGCCAGGTACCTGCTTCCGCTGGCGGAGGGAGCTCTGCCGGATGGCCAGGACCACACCACACAGGGCTACGGTCTAGCCGGTCTGACGTGGAGCCGGGATCTGAGCGGGGATGCGAACATCCTGGTGCGTCCCTACTACTTCATGAGCAAGAACCGCATCAACGCGCTCTCGACCGACCTGGGGGACTCCGCCGACAGCCGGTCGCTCCAGCGCGGCGTTCAGGTGGAATTCAGGAAAGCGTTCGGACCCCGCCACGGCGTGACGGCGGGCGTGTGGTACATCAGTGGCTCGAACTTTTTCCGGCGCTACATCCCGGACCTGGCGCTCAGGATGACCGGTGATCCGGACATCGCGGAGATGTTCGACCCGTTCGACTACACATCCCGCGTGGGAACGCGGCAGCTCGCCCTGTTCGTCCAGGACAAGATCCGCCTGTCGGACCAGTGGGTGGTTGACGCGGGGCTGCGCTACGACCGGATGCGTTATGACAAGACTGTGGGACCGGACTTCTCGGATTCGCAGATCTCACCGCGCCTGGGCGTGGCCTGGTCGCGCGATCCCCGGACTGTGGTGCGGGCGAGCTGGGGACGCTTCATCCAGTTCACACCCACATCCGTGATGGACAGAGTGTACACGAATCCCGCCTGGGAGATGATCTACGCATCCGACGCCATCCTGGACCCGGAGCGCGCGACATCCTACGAAGTGAGCCTGGAGCGCCAATTCCGGCCGGACTCCGTGTTCCGCGTGACACCGTTCTACCGGGAATACACCGACCTTCTGGACCGGGTGCCAATGGATCCGCTGGATCCGGACTCGCCGCTGACGTTCGTCAGCCGCGCGAAGGCCACCGCCAGAGGTGTCGAGTTTTCCATCGCCCGGCGGATGGGTGAGGGACTGCGGGGATGGGTGAGCTACACCTGGTCGAAGGTGCGCGTGCCGAGCGCATTCGATCCGTCGGCCTGGACGTACCCCGACTGGGACCAGCGTCACACTCTGGACGCCACGTTGGTGCGTGACTTCGGACTGACGGAGGCCTCGGCGCGCATCCAGTGGGGAAGCGGCCTGCCCTGGACCGCGATAGCAGACCCGGTGGAGAACACCCGGCGCGTGAAGGACAACTTCGTGGTGACACTGGGACTCAGCCGGCCGCTTACGTCCGACCCGACATCGGGACGGGTGGGCATCCACGTCTACAACATCTTCGATTCGCGGACGCCCACCACGCTGGATGCGGACGGGTCCGTCTCCACGCAGGTGCTCCCGAGGGCGATCACCCTCAGCTTCTCACGAAGCTGGTAAGGACCCGTCAGGCTTACTTTGCGGCAAACGGAGCAAACGTTGCGCCTGAGACGGACATCTCCCGGCCGTTGACCACGGCTTTGCTGCGCCCGAGCGCCGCCACACGCAGAGACGGCTCCGGCTCACGCAGGGATACTGTCACAGTGTCCCTGCCGTACTCCACCGAGAGGCCCTTCAGCGCCTTGTCCGCGGACGCCAGCACGCGCCCCTGCAGGTCCAGCTTCCGGGCGCCGGCCACACCGAACGCACGGATCGTCCGGCCATCACGAGCACTGCGCACCACCCAGGCGGACGGACCTTCTTCTCCCCCGGCGGGGTCGTAGCCCACATAGTCCACGCCCGACGGCGTCGCTATACGCAGCACCCGCTCCTCGCCCGAGGCGGGAAGATCCCGGACATCCAGCGATTCCACCGTCTTGCCCGCGGGAAACGGATACAGAATGGTCGCGAAGCGCGCCGCCTTCACCCCGTCCCACCAGAACGTCACGACCGGGATGTCGTCGCGGATGCCGCGCAGGTCCAGCGTACCCTTGCGGCTGGCCAGGCGGATCTTCCCTGCATCCGCAGACTGCACGAGGACATTCGCCGCATCGGGCGTTGTGGAACGCGCCGTCCCGCGGGCCGGGTCTATTGCAGCGTCGGGCGGGGTAAGCCAGAAGTTGAGCCCGTAGTTGTGTTCTTTGTCACCCGAAGCCCCATCGAACAGCACATAGTAGTCCGGCCGTACAAACACCACGGCGCGGCGGTGCTCTACGCCGGGATACAGCTCTGCGTAAGAATTATCCACAAAGTCTATCACCCGCGACGTAACCCACGTGTTGAGCCGGGGGGCCGGATGCTGCATCATCAAGTCGTCCACCAGCAGCACATTGTGGGAACGGTTGCGGGTGAGCTCGAACATAAGCTCCGTGCCGTACTCGGTCCGGCCCGGGTCAATGAGCAGAGGACGGCCATATGCGTAGAGCGTGACCATGTTGAGGTCGTCGTGCCCGTGGCTGCCAAAGCGTCCGGCCCGCAGGAACAGCCACCGGTCATCTTCGAATCCGGCCCCGCCAGGACCGCCCCATCCGCTTCGCAGGATGTAATGCCCCGTGTCCGGGAAGCAGTAGGAATCCTCTGCCGGGCGCTCGCCCTCACGGCCCGCCGTGGCGATGAAGAGGAGATCCTTCCGGTCGAATAGCTTCGCGCCGGTCATAGCCTCCCCATTGCGCCACCCCTGCCATTTCTGTATGCCGGGGCGGAAATCCTCGCAATCCGTGTCGCCGTAGGTCGGGATCTGCCCGTCCGGCTTCAGCATGTAGGCGGTGTAAGCGTGAGCCGCTTCGACAACCCGCATCAAGTCCGGTGGCGCATCCAGTCCGAAGCGTCCGGCGGTCTCCAATCCGGCCATCAGGTTGGCCAGCGAAAACCCATGATAGTTCATGGCGGGCTCAACGCATCCACCGTCCGGGCGGAACAACTTCAGCGAGTTGTTTACAAGAAGCTCGAAGCCCCGGGAAAACCAGACTTTCGAGTCTGCATACATAGGGAAGCGCTCCGCGAACTTCATCAGCGCTTCCGCGACGGCGTTGGCGTGGTTGCCGCCGGAGGGCTCGGTCAGGGCGAAGTGCGCCATCCGCGCGTTGTAGTCCAGCCATGCGAGCTTCACGTCGTCGGTCAGCCCGGAGGAGTCCATCGCCAGGGCAAAGCCGTCCCACGCGTCGCCCAGTCTCCATGCCTGGAACATGGCCACCCATCGCCCGCCGCGCATTCCCCCCTCGAAGGGAGAGGCGTGGTCCTGAACGAAATCCAGCATAAGTTCGTTCAGCTTTCTGGCAAAACGCTCATCTTTTGTGGCGGCGTAGGCGCGCCCCAGGTCGGCGAACAGGTCGTTGTGGCGGACGTAGCTGGCGGATCCCGGCCACACTTCGCGCCAGGTGGTCTGGCGGGACATCTCAATCCAGGCCCCCTCGCCGTCTTCCCTGGTGGAATACAGGCGCCCTTCGGTGACCACCTTTTCCATCCGCGACACGTCCGGCTTCTCCCCGGGCTTCAGCCAGGGCAGCCAGTCAGCTTTCCGCAGATGCGCCTCCACGGCTCGCAAAATCTCGATGCACGTGCGGTCCAGGTCGCCCGCGTCGTATGCCTGCCGGGCCTTCTCCAGCAGGGGATGCTGAAGGTCGAACCGGCCGATGAATCTCCGCAGGTTCGCCTCACGGTCCGGCCGGGGTTTGGCGGTGACGGTAAATGTGAGATCCAGGTCCGGCTGCTCCACCCCCCCGATGTAGGCACTCCCGCGAGGGTAGACGTTTCCGGGAACAGCCGTCACATTGATGCGGTCGTCCCCGCCCCCGTTGTGGGTGAGTTCGAAATAGAAACTCTGGCCGGGAGCGGCCTCAACGTCCACGTCAAACGCGGTGTCCCACTTGCTCCACTTGTGGTCGAAGTCAAGCGTCCGGGAGTAGAGTTTTGTGCGCTTCTCCGGCGAGTCGTAGAGGGTGAAGGTTACCGCTTCTCCCTCCTGCCAGCTATCTGGCCAGTGGCTGATGCCGACAAACACCCGCCACAGCCTCCTGGCACGCTCGCTAAGCGTAAAGGTCTGGCCGACGGGACTATTGCTGGATAGCTGCACCCACTGAGCCTTGCCCTGAGCCACCAGCACCAACCCCTCCTGCGCCGGATCAAGCGGCGGGCAGGTCTGGTCCACAACGGCATAGTTCAGGGCATCGTCGAAGACCGCGCCGGGGGACGCCGAGGCGGCGAGGCAAAGAAGTAACCCGAGCGGAAGAGCAAAGCGCACAAGATTCCTCATGGAATGGCAACCTTTCCAGAGTAAATGGACGGAAAACCGGCACATGCGCGGCCGGTCCAGCACGCATTCTACCACAGGCCCCCCGGAGACGCCGGAAGCCGGCAAGATTCCCGTTGACCCGGAGCACCCCGTATGGTAACCTTTAATTGAGAGTGCCGGTTCTGCCCGGCCGTTGCTTGCTCTCCGGTTGCCCTGGTCCGGGGAGGGCAGGCACGGCCTGGCGCTCGCGCTTTCACCCATCCGCGCCGAGGGGATTTTCGACTATGCGCTGTCTGCTTAGTGCCGCTCCGCTTGCTCTGCTGTGTTGCCTTACCGGATCCGCCCACGCCCAGCAGTGGGCCGCAGCCACGTTGATCAACTCACCGGCCACCGAGAAGGCAGTCAAGAACCCGGTGTTGTATCCCGACCCGGCGGGCGGTGTACACATTCACTACAAACCGACCAAGCCTTCCTGGTCCGTCCGTTACCGCCGGTTGCAGGGAGGCATCCTTTCGCCCCCTAGCATAGTCCCGATCACCGGCTGGCCCGGCGGACGCTCCGACATCGCGGTGGCGGGAAACGGGGACATCTGGATCGCCTGGGAGAACTGGCTGGACGACGCGCTGGGCGGGGAGCAGATCTGGGCGGCACGTTCGTCAAACGGAGGGTCCAGCTGGACCACGTTCCCGGTGACGGCCTACGCTTACCCGCCCGGCGACGGTGGACAGGCCAAGACGCCACAGCTTGCTCCGTTCGGCCCGCAGAATGGTCCGAACATGCTGTGCGCCTCGTGGAGGGCCAAAGAGAACGTCCTGTATTACGGAACCTGGAACGGCTCCTCTTGGTCGCCCCACATCTCGATGGGCACCTGGACGGACAACTTCTATGCGGTAACAGGAGCGTGCCGCAACCCTGTAGACGGCAGCGTTTACCGCACCTACGGGCGGAAGATCGGGGCATCGTGGCAGATCTGCATGCGGCGCTTCGACGGCACGAACTGGGGGCCGGAGATAGTGGTCTCCACCAATACAGGCACCGAGTTTGTGGCACGCACTTCCATCGCCATTAACAAACAGGGAGAGATCATGGTGGCGTGGGATCAGGATGAGAAGGTCTATACCCGCCATTACAGCCCTGTCACCGGCTGGGGACCGCAACTGCTGGTGGCGCAGGGGTTCGCCCCCGCTGTGGCCGCCATGCAGCATACGTATTTCTACATCGTCTACTCCGAACTGGGGGCCTCCAGAGACCGTCTTCTAGGCAAGCGCTTCGCGCACGGGCAGTGGCAGCCCAATCCGTCGGTGGTCTCGGTGGGTCTGCCCCTCGCTTACACTGTGGATCCCGATCTCTGCACGGACCCGCAGAATACCCTCTATGCTGTGTGGGAATACTGGGGGGGCGATGACGCCCCGAACGCTTATTATTCCGCCCTGCCCTATCCCGCCGGGCCACCTGCCCCTGCTGAAGGCCTCACAGCCACGGCATCCGACGGACTGACGCGCATTCGCTGGACTAACCCGTCATCCATCAACCTGCACCGGGTAGTCATCCGCTATAGCACATCAACCTTCCCGCAGAACCCGTCCGATGGCCTGCCGCTATACGACGCACTGGTGCATCCCGGCACCGCCGGAGCCGTGGACCACACAGGTCTGACCAACGGGACAACCTATTATTACTCCCTGTTCTGCCTGGACGTTTTCGGCCAGACCCAGCAGCCCGCAAAGGCTTCGGCGACGCCCTTCTCTCAAACCTGTGGTAGTGTCCGTCTGCTGGCGGATGGCACCCGGGTGGACCTGACAGGCCGGGTGATAACAGCTGTCTTCCCTTCCGATGGCATTATCTACATCCAGGATCCGGAGCGATCCTCGGGCATCCGGGTGGTCGCGCAAACGGCGGGACTGGCTGTCGGCGATGTCGTGAACGTCTCCGGAGTGATGGATTCTCGCGTGGTGACCGGTCTGCGATGCGAGCGGCAAATCGTGCAGGCGACGGTAACAGTGACGGCGAGGGGAAGCAGTGTCAGGCCCGTCATGATGAAAGGCATTGCGGCAGGGGGAGGCAGTATCCCGCACCTGATCCTCGGGGTGAACGACGGATACGGTGTGAACACCATCGGGCTACTGGTAGCTGTGACTGGCCGGGTAACGGCCAAGGTGGGCAGCTATCTGTTCGTTGACGATGGCAGCGGGGTTGTGGATACCTCCGGCCGCACCGGAGTGATGGTCCGCTGCCCGGACACCTCCATCCCGGCCAATGTGGGCGATCTGGTGAGCGCGGCTGGAGTCATGGAGGGCAGCGTGCCCACAGGCTGGACAACGAACCGCAGGCTGGTCCGGCTCCGCAGCTACGCCGACCTCCAGATCCTTGCCGGCCCTTAGGAGCAGTCCCTTCCGGGAGACGTGAAAGAATCTGACGCGTGCTGACAAGAGGAACAATCCTCTCTCCGATAATCGCAGGTCTGGCAACGGGGATTCTGGCGTTTACCGCGCCATTGCCAGCAGCGGCTGCCGTGTGGCAGGCGCCGGTCACCATCTCCC
>JBBFLP010000116.1:0-9744 GCA_037478975.1 Armatimonadota bacterium | reverse complement strand
CCTACGTGCCGGGACACCCGGACGGCCCGGGCAAGGGATGGGTGATGGTCCGGGCACGGGAGCTGACGCCACAGGCCATCGCATCGGCTCTGGCGCGGGGTGATTTCTACGCCTCCACGGGGGTGGAACTGCGGGAACTTCGGGTGGGGCGGGAATCCCTTGTGCTGAAGGTCCGGCCTGCGGCGGGGCCGCGGTATCGCATCGAGCTTCGCGGGCCCGAGGGGCGCCTGCTGGAAGTGGTGCACGGCGAGGCTGCCCGGTTTGATCTTTCGGGGAGAACCGGATACGTCCGGGCGCAGGTGGTAGCCTCCGACGGTTCGCTTGCGCTGCTGCAGCCGGTGTTCCTGGACGCCGGACGGCAGGAGTGAGCGCCCTGCTCCCGGCGGATCTCATCCTCCGGCCGGGCCGCCCCGGCGATGAGGGCGAGGCGCTGGGCGTGTTCCGCGCCTCGGTGGAGCATCTGGCGGCGGGGCACTATTCCCCCGCTCAGATCCGTGCATGGCAGGGCCTGTTGACGGCGGAGGATCTCCGCGGCGCTGCAGAGGACGGATCGCTCGTCGTTGTGGAGGACGCGGGGAGCATCGTCGCGTTCGGGCGGTTTGTTGCCTCGACGGGCGAGGTGGCGTCTCTGTATGTGCATCCCGCCTTCAGCGGGCGCGGGATCGGCCGGATGCTTATGGAGCATTTCGAGCAGCTTGCCCGCTCGGCAGGCAGGGAGCGGCTATTTCTGCGAGCGTCGCTGAACGCGCTGCCGTTCTATCTGGCCTGCGGATTCCGCGAGATTGGCCGCGTGCAGCACACCGGCGCTGACGGAACCTGCTTCGAGTGCGTCGAGATGGAGAAGCCGCTTTCCCCTGCCAGGTGACCGGCGCCGGCGGCAGCCCGATTTGCCTCTCTTCCGGTCCGACACCAGTTATCCTACGGTGGTCGATTAGCGCGCCGCAGCCGCGCGTATCGAGACCACGCAGGTTGATGTCCGTGGTTTCGACTCGCCCGGCTGCGCCGGGCGGCTCAACCACCGGAGAAGAAAGCGGGCCGCCCCGGAGGGCGGCCCACAGGAAAAGATTCCGATTGCAGATGGGGTTCTTACGCCTTGCGGCGCAGGCGGAGCAGACCGAGGCCGCTCAGGCCCATCAGCGCGCCCATCTGGAAGAAGACGGGCTCGGGGATGGCCGCAACGTAGGGATTGGCCACCCTGTAGCCGGGGTCGCCGGACACATAGTTCGAAAGTGTGTCGCCGAAGACCCAGTTGAACCCGTAGGCTACATTTGTGCCCAGTTCGCGCGGAGCGCCGGTCCCCAGGCCACTCCATCCGGTAGTCAGTTCGGCCACTGAGGGAGCCTGGATCAACAGGTGGGAGATGTCCTGGAAGGTCAGTCCTACGCCGTCGTTAGGAAGCCAGGACTTGTCGCTGTTCTCATAGAACTTGACAGTCTTGGTCTTGAGGATATCCCAGTCCATATCCCACCGTGTAAGACCGGCCCACTCGGGATTGGAGGGCTCATTTGCGGCCACGGCATACTTGCCGCTCCCATTCGTCACCCAGATGTTGAAGTAAGGGGCAACGTAAGGGCCGCTGCCCGTTGTGAAACGGGTGTAGTCGTCCACACGCTGGATGAAGATCTTGCTGATGTCGCCGATCTTGTGGCCGTTCAGGGCGTTAGTGCCCAGTCCGGCCTTCTGGCCGCTTTCGGCGATCACAAACTCAAGAACGCCGCCACCCAGATTGTTGATGACTGGAGGGTTTCCGGATCCACTGTTCCGGATGATGAAGGACTGCCAGTCTGCAGCAGCCGCCGTAGGCAGCGCGACGGCCAGAACGAGCGCAAGAAGTACAAAGGTGAAGTGCCTCATAGTTCCTCTCCTTTCAAGGGAGACATCCAACCCGGACATACTCCCTGAAATGTGACCGGATCGCTTCGAAAGCACGGGGTAATGAGTGTTCTCTCCGACGTCCGAAGCGCAAGCTACATTCTGTTTAGTTGTAGCATATCCGGCTCCCTGCTGCAATGCATCGTGGAGGAAACCGGTAAAAGTACGGGCATGGCCTGCCAGGTACCCGAACGCCCCCGGGATGACAGCTCCAAGCAGGACATCCGACCGAGTCAGTCTTGCCTGACTCATTCTGAAACAGCCGCCTGATAGCGTCTCTTGGGTGTTCGGTGATTCGAGAACACGGTCCCGAGCTGCCATCTTGCCTTCCCCGTCATCCCAACCCTCTCCCACGAGGGGCGGGGGGTTCCTCTTGAGCTCGACCCGCACTTCGTTTCTGCTGGAATCCACCCAGGGCGCGGCTTGGAAAACCTTCTCGCTGAGAACGGGAGTGGGTCTGGGTGAGGGCGAATTCCAAGCCTCGACACTGGACGCTCAAATCTCGACTTGTGCTACGGTGGCCGAGTAGCGCGGCGCAAGGCGCGCGTATCGAGACCACACCCGTGGCAAACCGTGGTTTCGACTCGTCCGGCTTCGCCGGGCGGCTCAACCAGCGTAGGAGGAGCTCCGGGAGCTTGTTCTTCGAACGCCGATTTTCCAGATCACCCCTCACCCCAACCCTCTCCCACAGGGGGAGAGGGGGGCTGGCCACGGGCCGGGTGCAGGCGGAGGCTCCCCCAACCCTCTCCCACAGGGGGAGAGGGGGTTACGTTGCCGGCGAACAGGTCTGTTCGAGATCCGAATCCTGGCCCACGGAGGGATAGAGGCTTCGAGGCCCGAACTCCGCAGCCTTCGACTGTCAGCTTTCAAGCTCTGACCCTCATCCCTCAGCCTTCAACCTTCATCCCTCAACCGTCGACTCTCGACTCTCGACCCTCAACTTTCAACCTTAGGTCCTCAACCCGTCCCCCACCCTTCAACCCTCACCGTGAACGCTCAACACGGAGCCCGAAGACTTCCCGGAGGAGCGTTATCCCCGGCGGATCTCGTCGAGGTAGACTTCCCAGAGACCGGACCAGGGGTAGCGCCGGGAGGCGCGCTGAAGCTTGCGGCGCAGGCGCCGGATAAGGCGGCTGACGGCCTCCCGCGAGCATCCCCGGTCACGCGCTATCCGGTGGGGCGGCTCCCCGGCCAGCAGTCTTTCCAGCGTGCCGTTTTCCAGATCCGTCAGACCGGCCAGTCTTGCCAGCTCGCGCATTTCGCGGCACAGCAGATACATCCCCGGACGGAAACTCTCCGCCGGGGGCAAGCCTCGCCCCTCCTCCACTTTTCGGCGTTCACGGGCGATCTTGCGGCTCAGGTCCTTCTCCGAGCAGAACGCGCCGGGCTCGGAGGTGGGCAGGACGGGGAAGCGCTCTTCCCGGACAGTCATGGTTCTTAGACCCTCCTTGACATAATCGAACAGATGTTCTATGATATACCCGCCAGGATGCCATTGCAACCGTTTCTATGCAAAAGTTTTCAGCCCGCAGCCCCTGTCTCCGGAGGGGGCCAAAAAAAGCAGGTTGACGGAGGGGGCGTCTGGCGCCCTTTATTCATGGGGAGTGAACTTTTGCATAGAGACAGGAGACAGATGCCAACAGCGAAGCAGAGGCAGGCTCTGGACCTGCTGTTCGCCATGGCTCCCGAGGAGGCGGCGGCCCGGCTGGGCGTCCGGCCCGCCACGGTTCGCAGGTGGCTGGACGACCCCGCCTTCGCCAGGGCATTGCGCAGACGGTGCGCGGAGCGGAGAGAAGCGGCAAGACGCATCGCGGCGGAGGGTGTGCTGGCCGCCGCCCGGGAGCTGGCCCGGCAGGCCGGGGCGGGAGAGGAGAAGACAGCGGCGCGGGCGGCGCTGGATGTGCTGAAGGCGAGCGGAGTGCTGGAGGCGGCTGAGGAAGCCGCCAGCGCGGACGGCGCGGCCATCGCCGAGCTGATGGGCCACCTGGCCGCAGAGGAGGAAGGTTGACGTGGGATAGCCGCCCGAAGCCCCGGATCGCGCTGGCCCGGGCGCTCTGGGGATGGCGTCCGCATCCCTCTCAGCGGGAGTGGCTGCTGGATGACTCACCGGTGAAGGTGGCGGCATGCGGACGGCGCTGGGGCAAGACGGAGTCCCAGGCTGTGGATGCCGCCACCTTCGCGCTTTCCCGCCCCGGGTCCGTCCAGATGATCGTGGCCCCCACGTATGACCAGGCGAGGCTGATCGCCGGTGGCGTGGAAAGGTTGCTGACGGGATGTGCACTAACGCGGCGGCTGGTGCGTATCCGCAGGACACCTTATCCACAACTGCAGGTCCTGGGCAGCCTGATCTCGGCCCGCAGCGCTGACGACAGCGGCCGGGCCATGCGCGGTCACCGGGCGGACCGGGTGATGGTGGATGAGGCGG
The DNA here is from genome assembly GCA_037478975.1 of Armatimonadota bacterium. Taxonomy (GTDB): domain Bacteria; phylum Armatimonadota; class UBA5829; order DSUL01; family DSUL01; genus CALCJH01. The sequence continues at coordinate 5,447 of JBBFLP010000116.1, read as the reverse complement.
CGTTTGTGCCTGAGAGTGTCATAGCCGACGTGATCCAGCCGATGCTGGCCGATACCGCGGGTCAGCTGATCCTGATCAGCACACCGTACGGGCGCAATCACTTCTGGCGAGCCTGGTGCGCCGGGCAGCAGTCCGGCGGGCGCATCCGGTCCTTCCGTTTTCCCTCGGAGGCCAACCCGCACATCAGCCTGGACTACATCCAGCATCAGCGCGCGGAGCTGCCGGATCGGGTGTTCCGCACGGAGTATCTGGCGGAGTTTATGGAGGACTCATCGTGCGTGTTCCCCTGGCATGAAGTGCGGGAATGCGTGCGGTTGTGGGAGAGCGCGGTGGATCCGCCGGACAGCCGCGTGGTGGCCGGCGTGGACTGGGCGCGCTATTCGGACTTCACCGCATGCGTCGCCATTGAGGCGGGCGGTGTCCCGTGGAAGGTGGTCGCTCTGGACCGGTTTCACAGGCTCAGCTGGGAGGCATCCGTCGAGCGGGTGGCCGATTTCGTGGAGAGGACCGGAGCCCTGGCGGTGCTTTGCGATTCGACATCACTTGGGGACCCGCTGCTGGAGCAGCTGGACCGGCGGCTTGCACGGAGCCGGCTCGGAGCGGCGGCGGAGGGGCTGGTGTTCACCGCGCGCAGCAAGCGCGACATTGTGGAGCACCTTTCCCTGCGCATTGCGCACAGGGAGATCGCCCTTCCGCCGCCGCAGGGGGAGGAAGCTGCCGCGCTGCACCGGGAGCTGCTTGCCTTCGGGCGCGACGTGCGCGCTTCAGGCGGAGTGTCCTTCGGGGCTCCCACGGGAGAGCACGATGACTGCGTCATGGCTCTCGCCCTGGCCGCCTGGCGCGCCAGGAGTCTGCCGGAGTTCGCCGTACGCCTGGAGCGCTCCAACTGGAGCGATGAGGATGGCGGCCATTTTGTGGCCCTGAGGGACTTTGCCGGCGGGTTTTGAGGAGGAGAGGAATGCTGAAGACCCTTCTGGAGCGCCTGAGATGGCGGCTTCCGGAGACGGAGGAGCTGGCTGCGGGGCGGCGGAGCCTTTGGAGCAGGGATGCCACATTCCCGCCCTGGTCTCCCGACGACCTGGTGCGGCGCAGGGGGCTGGAGATCTATGACCGCATGCAGACGGACTCGCAGATCTCGGCGTGTCTGACCACCAAGAAGTTCGCCGTGCTGGCGGACGGCTGGAGCGTGACGGGCACCTCGCCCGACCCGAGGGATCAGGAGGCCGCCCGCTTCTGCCGCTGGGCGCTGAGCGAGATGCGCACATCCGTCCAGGATGTGCTCTTTTGCGTGATGGATGCCCTGGCGAAGGGTTACTCCATCAGCGAGATGAACTTCCGGCGCGTGAAAGAGGGGCCGTACCGCGGGCTCGTGACGCTGGACTCCATCAAGCACAAAGATCCCGCGCTCTTCGATTTCCGGACAGACGAGTATCTCAACGTGACCGGTCTGGTGCGACTGGGAAGCGACGGCGAGCCGGAGCGGGACCTTCCCCGGGAGAAGTTCGTGATCTATACCTACATGCCCGCCTATGAGGATCCGCGGGGGCGGTCCGACTTACGCCCGTGCTACCGCCACTGGTGGGTTAAGGATGTGGTGCAGAGGTTCCTGGCCATCCATCTGGAGCGGCACGGGTCGCCTGTGGTGAAGGGCACCTACCGGCGCGGCGCCACCCGCCAGCAGCAGGAGGAGCTTCTGCGGGTGCTGGAGGGCATCCGCCAGGAGACGGCCATCGTGGTGCCGGAAGATGTGACGGTGGAGCTGATGGAGGCGGCCTCGCGCGGCGAGCAGGGATATCTGGAGACGCTCTGCTATCACGACCGGCAGATCGCCAAGGCCATTCTGGGCGAGACGCTGACACAGGAGGAGGGATCCCGGACCGGGGCGCTGGCTCTGGCGAGGGTGCATCAGGACACGTTGCGGCAGCGGGTGAACAAGGTCCGGCGCGATCTGGAGGAGACGGTCATGCGCTCTCAGGTGCTGCGGGCGCTGACGGTGCTGAACTTCCCCGGCGCCGCCGTTCCGCGATTCTCGCTGGAGGGAGCTGGAGGAGAGACATCAATTCAGGACAGGAGGAGCGACGTATGAGACTGGGGATGCTGGCGCGGCCGCTGTGGGCGGTGCTGGCGAGAGCAGTGAAGGAGCGGCTGCACAGGCTGGTGGACTCCATAGACGAGGAGGATCTTACGGAGTTCAAGGCGCGCCTGCACGAGCGCATCGAGCGGCTGTGACACCGGGCTGGGGAGCTGGCGTGCAAGGAGAGAGGGAAGGCTAATGGCGGGTGACAGGCCCCGGCCGGAGTCCGGGGAGGTGGAGCGGACCGCCCGGATCTTCCAGGCGGGAAGCTACCCCGAGAGAGGACTTGAGATCGGCCCCGGCGATCTGGATGCCATCGCCGGGGCTTTCTCTTCGCCGGCCCCGGTGCTGGTGGAGCATCTGGAGGGGCCGCTGCGTCTGGGATGGCTGACCCGCGTATGGCGGGAGGGAGCGTCCCTGTTCGGCCGGCTTGTGTTCAGCCGGGCGGCCTGGGATCTGATGCGAGAGTGCGGGGCGCGCGCCCTGTCCCTGGGGCTGGACCGGGAGACCCTGCGCATCCGCGAGGTCTCGCTGGTCAGCCGTCCCCGCGTGGCGGGGGCGCAGGTGTTTTCGCAGCGTGCTGTGCACGCGGCGGTATTCCACGTGGACGATGAGGAGGAGAGTGCGGCATTGACGGAAGCGGCAAAGGATGACATCCGGCCCGTCGGGACCGGAGAGGAGGGCCGGGATGCGGCGGAGCTCAGGGAGCGATTGAGGATCAGCGAGGCAGAGAAGACCCTGAAGCAGTTCATCGAGGAGGGCAAGATCGCCCCGGCGGCGGCCGGGGCGGCGCTGGCCATCCTGAGCGCGGATGACCCGGCAGCGGTCTGCTTCGCGGATGGCAGCCGTTCCAGCGCGGCTCAGGCGTTCCGGCAGTTTCTGGAGGCTCAGCCGCCTGTGGTGCTGTTCGGGGAGACGGCTCCGGCCGGGTCACCTGGCCGCAGGCACGGAGTCTCGCGGGATCTGCTGGAAGCGTTCGGGCTAAGCGACGACGACATCGCCCGCTACGCGCGGATGAGCGAGGAGGAGTGGAATGGCCGCATTGCAGGATGACCGCTACATCTGGCGGCGCGACGGGCATGTCCTCTGCATTCCCGTGAAACAGGGGGCGCGCATCTACAAGGGAGCCCTGGTCTGCCGCAGCGGAGGCTACGCCGTGCCGGCGGCCGACGCATCTGGCCTGAGCTTCGCCGGCGTGGCGCTGGAGAGCGTGGACAACACGGCCGGAGCAAACGGCGACGCCGAGGTGCGCGTCTGGCAGACAGGGGTCTTCCCCGTATTCAAGGCATCGGCGGCGATGGCCGACATCGGGCAGCAGGCATGCTGCGTGGACGACCAGACCGTCGCGCTGCCCTCCGCCACCACTCACGACGTGATCTGCGGCTGCATTGTGCGGGTGCTGGGCCCGGGAGAGGTGGAGTTGAAGATCGACGGGGCGGCGTTTTGAGAAGGCAGCGCCCCTCTGGCGGGTGTTGAAGGAAAGGAAGGTGTCATGCTGACAGGATCGGACATCCCGGCCGGGCTGAGCGACGGGGTGCGCGCGCTGTTCTTCAAATCTCTGGAAAGCGCTCCGGGCCAGTACAGGAAGCTGGCTATGGTGCTACCCTCGTCCCAGAGCCGGGAGACGTATGCCTGGCTTTCGGCCGTTCCGGGAATGCGGGAGTTCGTGGACGAACGCCAGCCCTACGGCCTGCGGGAGCATTCGTTCACCATCGAGAACAAGACCTGGGAATCCACCATCCAGGTGGAGCGAACGGCGCTGGAGGATGAGCAGTACGGGCAGATCCGCCTGCGCATCCAGTCTCTGGCGGAGGCGGCCGCGCGTCACAAGGAGCAGCTTGTCTTCGATCTGGTGCGGGACGGGTTCGATGCGCGCTGCTATGACGGGCAGCCGTTCTTCTCGAACGCCCATCCCGCTTCAGGCGGCACAGTCTCGAACCGGGGCGATGAGGAGCTCTCGTCCGCGGCGCTGCAGTCCGCCATGTCGCGGATGGCCCGCCTGACGGATGAGCGGGGGCAGCCGCTCGGGATCCTGGCGGATACCCTGGTGGTACCCCCGGAGCTGGAGTGGAAAGCGCTGGAGATCGTCACCAGCCCGCTGGATCCGGACGGAAGCGGCAATGCGGCCAATGTGCTGCGCGGACGGCTGGAGGTGATCGTCAGCCCGTATCTGACTGATCCGGATGACTGGTTCCTGTTCTGCACGAAGGGTGCTCTGAAGCCACTCATCCTGCAGGAGCGCACGTCTGTGGAGTTCCGCGGACCGGACTCCGGACTGGCCGGCGAGGAGGCCTTTCTGCGCGACAGGCTGCTCTACGGGGTGCGTGCCCGCTACAACGCGGGTTACGGCCTCTGGCAGCTTGCGTTCGGAAGCAAAGTGAGCTGATCTTGCATCGGGGGACCGGGCCGCAACGCCCGGTCTCCCTTTTGTTTTTTGGAGGAGGTGCCTGCTGTGGGAGTAGCCAGGAACGTGTTGCCGGTGCTGGTGGATGTTGCCCGGATGGCGGGTCAGGATCTATCCAGCGGGCAAGTCAGGACTGTGTGCGGCGGCCCCGCCGCTCTGCGCGTCTACACGCCGCAGGAACTGGGAATCAACGGCGTATCTCTGGGCTCCGCGGCCGCCAGCACGTGGGTGGATGTGGCGGGCTACCGCTCGCTGACGGCCTTCATCCGGATCGAAGGGGCGTCCGGCAGTTCGGTCAACCTGAGCCTGGTGGCTACGCCGGTGGGCCCCGGCGACACCTGGGGGACGCCGGAGCAATACCAGGCCAACATCGCCGCGCGCGCTTCAGTAAACGGGCCAGGAGTCTACATCGTGGCCAACGCTGGCAATCAGCCCACGGCCTCCGGGACGTCCTGGACCGGATGCATTGCGCGCCGGGCGAAAATCGAGGTGGGGGCCATCGGCGCGGGGGCTCAGGCGTGGGCTTATCTGCTTTGCCTTCCGTAATGTGACCCGCAGCAGATGAGAGGAGATGATAGATGCCTCTGTCTGTGACCCGTTCCGACGTGAAGCGGAAGTGCATGGTGGCGTCTTCCGAGACCACCTACGACAGCGCCATTGACGCGCTCATCACGGAGATGCTGCCTGCCATCGAGCACTCGCTTGACCCGCTGTTTCTTGATGACACCTCGAACGCCGGGCTTCAGGCGGAGCTGCGTCTCGGAGCGCTGGAACTGATCGCCGCGGAGTTCCTGGCTCAGCGCGCCCGGGAGCCCGGTTTCATGGAGGAGGTGCAGGTGGGCGGGGTGAGACTGGGTCCGGCCTGGGAGCGGGGCAGAGCGCTGGCGGAGCAGGGCTCGACCCGGCTTGCTCCTTACCGGCGCGCCCTGGGAGGAGCAGCGCAGGCACTGGCGGCTTTCCGGAGTCCCC
>JBBFLP010000115.1:0-9783 GCA_037478975.1 Armatimonadota bacterium | reverse complement strand
GCGGCGATGGGGACGCCTGCGTGGGAGCTTGCCTTCAGCTGGAGCAGTATTTCCGCGGCGAGCGGCAACGCTTCGATCTGGAGCCGGACCTGAGCGGCGCTTCGCCGTTTTCGGCGGCAGTCCTGCGGGCGGCGATGCGCATCCCGTGGGGCGAGGTGCGCACTTATGGCTGGCTTGCGGTGGAAACCGGGCGGCGCGGTGCGGCGCGGGCGTGCGGTCAGGTGATGGCTCGCAACCCCGTTCCGGTGGTTATCCCATGCCACAGGGTGGTTGCGGCAAACGGCGGCGCTGGAGGATACTCCGCCGGGTTGCACTGGAAACAGCGCTTGCTTGCTCTGGAAGGGTTCGGCCTAGCGTTACCGCCGGGCGCCTGTCCGGGCGCGGGAGACCGGGAATGAGTGACAGAGTCAAAGAGATACTGCTGAGGTGGGTGGCGCACGCATTGATCCTCTGGGCTGTGGTGGCCACGGGCAAGGCATTGCACATGCAGATCAGCCTCAGAGGGTTCTGGGGCGCGGTTCTTACGGTGTTCGTGCTGGCCTGCGCTAACACCGTGGTGCGGCCGGTGATGAAGACCCTGCTTTTGCCCCTGAACTGCCTTAGCCTGGGGCTGCTAGGTTTCGCCGTGAACGTGCTGGTGCTTTGGGTGGTCAGTGAGCTTGTTCCCGGATTCGAGATCGGTTCCGTGGGGGCGGCGGTGTTCTGCGCGGTGATGCTGAGTATCCTGGGAGGAATAGTGAACCGGTTCCTGCGGCTGGTCAGGGAGGACTGAAGTGTCCCGCGAGCTTGTGGTGGTCACGGGCATGTCCGGGGCGGGCAAGACGCTCGCCATCCACGTGTTCGAAGACCTGAACTTCTACTGCATAGATAACCTGCCTCCGGAGCTGATGCCGGAGGCTGCCCGTCTCCTGACGCAGGACCGCGCCGACGTGAAGGGTCTGGCACTGGTGGTGGATGCGCGCGCGGGCGCGATGTTCGACCAGCTCATCGAGACCTTCGACAGGATGCGTGAGTCCCCCGTGGACGGGTTTCAGCGCCCCAAGGTGCTGTTTCTGGACGCAAGCGACGAGGTGCTGGTCCAGCGGTTCAAGGAGACCCGCCGCCGCCATCCTCTGGTGACGGATACGCGGGGCATTATGGAGAGCATCCGCTACGAGCGCGAACTGCTCTCGCCGCTCAAGGAGCGGGCGGACAAGATCATTGACACCACCAAGCTGGAGCCGCTGGGACTGCGCAAGGCTATCGAGCGCTATTTCTCGGGCCAGAGTCCGGCCGAGTCGCTGGTCATCACTGTCGTGTCCTTCGGGTTCAAGCACGGAATCCCGCTGGAGGCCGACGTCGTGTTCGACGTGCGCTTCCTTGCCAACCCCCACTATGTCTCTCGTCTGCGTCCGTATGACGGCAATTGCGAGCCGGTGCGCGACTACGTTATGTCGGACCCGCTGACGGAGCCTCTCTTGCAGCGGCTGTTCGATCTGGTGGAGTTCAGCATCCCGCAGTATGCCCGCGAAGGGAAGGCGTATCTCACCATCGCCATCGGGTGCACCGGTGGACGCCATCGCTCCGTGGTGGTGGCCAACGAGCTGGCGCGGTTCCTGTCGGACAGGGACTACAACGTCATTGTGGAGCACAGGGACGTTGGCACAGGCCCGCTCTGAGAGCTCGCGCCTCTCCGAAGCCGCCCTCTGGCTGCGGAGTTCGCTGAAATGGCTCTACCCCGGCATGCGGGTGAAGCGGTGGCTTCTGCTCGTCCCTGTGGGGATCAGTCTGGTCATCATCGGGGTGGGGCTCATTACCAACCTCCGGACCTTCGACTATCTGCGCCTGTTGGACGACCTTGCGCGCACCGTCTTCCTGCGCTTCGGGGTGGAGCTCAACCTACCGCGCGTCTACGTGCCGGTCAGCCTGGCGTTTATGGCGGCGGGGCTGCTGCTGATCTTCGTTTCCATCAAGCAGACCATCGGTTCTATCACATCCGCGCTGGTCACCATGGACAAGCGGCGCCTGGCGGATGTTGTGTTCCAGAAGCGGTATCTGGCGCAGGGGCAGAGAGTGGTGACCATCGGGGGCGGCACCGGACTCTCCACACTCCTGCGCGGCCTCAAGCAGTACACCAGCAATATCGTCGCCATCGTCACGGTAACGGATGACGGCGGGTCCAGCGGGGCGCTTCAGCGGCAGTTCGGGATGCTTCCCCCGGGAGACATCCGCAACTGTCTGGTGGCACTGGCGGATGCAGAGACCCTGATGACGGAGCTGCTCCAGTACCGGTTCGACGGCAGGGGGGATCACCAGCCGGAGGAAGGCAGGCCACAGCCGCCGGGAACACCCGGGTCGCTCGAAGGGCATTCGTTCGGCAATCTGCTTCTGGCGGCGATGACCCATCTGACGGGTGACTTCGAGATGGCGGTCAAGGAGACCAGCCGGGTCCTGGCTATCCGTGGCCGCGTGCTTCCCTCCACCGTTCAAAACGTCTCACTGATGGCGGAGATGGAAGATGGCACCGTGGTGGAGGGTGAGACCTCCATCCTGAAGGCGCCAGGCGCGATCAGGAGCATCTACCTGAATCCTCCGGAGGTGCAGCCGCTTTCGGAAGCGCTGGATGCGATCCATAAGGCCGAGGCCATAATCATCGGTCCGGGGAGCGTATTCACCAGCATCATCCCGAACCTGCTGGTACGCGGCATTCCCGAGGCGATCTCCCGGTCGAAGGCGCTGAAAGTGTACGTCTGCAACGTCATGACTCAGCCGGGGGAGACCGACGGCTTCGGCGTGGTGGATCACATCCGCGCCATCGAGCGGCACGCGCCCGCCGTCCGACTGTTCGATTATGTCCTGATGAACGATAGCGTCCCATCCAGAGAGCTGCTGGAACGGTATCGCCGGGAAGGCGCGGACCTCGTTCCGCCAGATGTGGAGGGTGTCCGGCAGATGGGCTATCACCCGGTAGTTGCGCCGCTCATCAGTGAGACGGAGGTTGTCCGTCACGACCCGGACAAGCTGGCGTCCGCGGTGATGCGACTTCTTTTCGAGAGGGCCCCCCGGCTGTGAAAGGAGCGCCTCCCCGTGTGGTCCTCGCGTCGGCGTCCCCTCGCCGGCGGGAGCTGCTGGGCTGCATTGTCCGGGAATTCCGGGTGGTGGAGCCGGGTATAGATGAAGAGGCCCATTTTGCCCCGCCGCTGGAGCAGGGAATCCAGGATGTGGCGCGCGCGAAATGCCTTGCGGTGGCCGCATCCTGTCCCGATGAGCTTGTCATCGCCGCGGATACTGTTGTGGCCGTGGACGGCGAGCTCCTGGGCAAGCCGGCCGATGCGGAGGATGCGGCTCGGATGCTCCGGTTGCTCTCGGGACGGGAGCACCGGGTTCTGACCGGCGTGGCGGTCGGCCTGAAGGACCTGGTGCAAACGGGCTGCGAGACCACCCGCGTCGTGTTCGACGAGATATCCGAGGAGCAGATCGCGGCCTATGTGGCAAGCGGTGAGCCTTTTGACAAGGCGGGCGCCTACGGCATTCAGGGGCGGGCCAGCGTCTTCGTGAAGGGGATCGAGGGGTGCTACTTCAACGTGGTGGGCCTGCCGCTCCATCTGCTGGCGAAGCTGCTGGAGGGTTGTGGTTGGCCGGCCTGGCGGCTCTGGTAACGCGAGGCCGGTTCGAGAGGCTCACGCCGTTGCAGGGGAGGGGTTCTGATGGATTGCATCCTGGTTCATGATCTGGGGACCACGGGCGACAAGGCGGCGCTTTTCAGCCTGAAAGGGGAACTGATCGCCTCCCATACAGAACCATACCCCACGCGTCAGTTGCCCGGCGGGGGGTTCGAGCAGAACCCGGCGGACTGGCTCTCCGCGGTGGCTCACGCCACCCGGGAAGTGCTTCACGCTGCGCGTGTGCGCCCCGGAGATGTCGCGGGTATTTCCCTGTCGGGCCATATGATGGGGGTGGTCGCACTGGACGCTTCTCACCGGCCCGTCCGCCCGGCCATCCTTCACAGCGATATCCGCGCGGCTGCTCAGGCGCGCCGGCTCCGGCGGGGAGATCTCCCGGCAAGGATCCACCGGATCGCGGGAAACCCGCTGGATGTTCATTATCCCTGGCTGAAGATCGCCTGGCTTCGGGACAGTGAGCCGGAAAGCTACCGTGCGGCGCGGCTTTTCGTCCAGTGCAAGGACTACGTGACCTCCTGGCTCACGGGAAGCGAGCCCGTTACCGATTACTCTGACGCGTCGCTTTACGGATGCTGGGACTTCCACCGGATGGACTGGAGCGACGAGCTGTGCGAAGCAGCCGGCATCGAGCAAGGCCGCCTTCCGCGCGTGGCCCGAGCGGGCGAGAAGGCGGGGGAACTGCGTCCCGAGGCGGCGAAGGAGCTCGGGCTTCCGGCCGGAGTCCCGGTGTTCATCGGACTGGGAGACGGCGCGTCCGCGGCGGTGGGCGCCGGAGCCTGGGAGCCGGCCTCGTGCTATACATACGTCGGCAGCACGGCGTGGGTGGCCCGGACTGAGCGGGAGCCGGTCATAGACCCCGAGGGACGCCTTTTCACCCTGGCCATCGTTCCGGAACGGTTCACCTCCATAGGAACGGTGCAAAGCGCCGGAGCTGCCTGGGACTGGGCGGTGACACGGCTCTGCGAGGCTCACTTCGAGACGGCCGAGTCTCTGGCCGCGGCGGCTCCTCCGGGTTCCAACGGCCTTCTGTTCCTGCCGTATCTGGCTGGAGAGCGCTCGCCCATCTGGAACGACAATGCCCGGGGGGTCTGGTTCGGGCTTTCAAGCTCGCACGGAGTAGGGGATCTGCTGCGCTCGGTGCTGGAGGGGGTGTCGCTGGCGCTGGGCGGCATTCTCTGTGATATCTGCCGCTGTTCCGAAGGCGCGCCCGATGAGATCCGTCTGATCGGCGGTGGAGCCCGCGTCCGGTTGTGGAGGCAGATCCTGGCGGACTGCTTTGCCCGGCCGTGCGCCTTTCCGGACGAACTGGGGGAGGCCACCTCGCGCGGGGCGTACGCAGCGGCAGCGGTTGGCCTGGGCGCTATTGCCGGCTTCCAGGAGAGCGCCCGCCTTGTTCCTCCGGCGCATACCGTCCGGCCCGTCGCGGCGCACTCCGCATTGTATCAGGCGATGCGGCCCCTGTTTGAAGACCTGTATTCCCGGCTCAAGACTGCCTATGATGATCTTGCCAGACTGCGTGTGCGCCTGCGGGCGCTGGAGGTGACGGATGCCGCTGTATGAGTATCGCTGTCAGGACTGCTCGCGCCGGTTTACGGTGCTGGTGGGCGTGGTGGCGGACTCCCGCGATCCCGCCTGCCCCAGGTGCGGATCGGCGAATCTGCAGAGGTTGATGAGCCGTTTCGGCTCCCCGCGCAGCGAGGACCAGATCCTGGACGATCTTGCGGACATAGACCGCTACGGAGACATCGAGGAGGATCCGAAGAAGCTCAAAAAATGGGTCCGCGAGATGAGCAAGTCCATGGACGAGGACCTGGGCGACGACCTGGAAGAGTTGCTGGAGGAGATGGACCGTCCGGAAGGCGAGGAGGACGGCGACGACTCCGGTCCGGACCGGATCTACTGACTACTGGCGCGGAGCCGAAAGTTTCGTGACATCCAGCGAGCCTTCCAGCCGCAGCAGGCCCGGCTCGGTGGCGATCTTTTCCACCGTGAGCGGCAGCCCCTCTGTGGGAATCACATAGACCGGATTCAAAATGCTGGATACCCGCTGTCCGGCCCAGTCCGGCACGGGTGCTCCAACGCCGAGGGCTGAAACGCGGCGTGGCAACAGCCAGATCTCCCGCCCGTTGCGCACGGCGGGGACGGCCCGGACGGAACCATCCGCTCCCACGCGGCCGTAAGCCGCCCGCCCGCTTGCTTCGACATAGTCGGCCGTGACCCGGACGCTGACCTCTTGCAGGTACGGCACCCGGTCGCGCAGCATCTCCGAGAGCTCCTCTTCGTCAAGCCAGCCTTTCCAGGTGGCCTGCTGCGCGGAAAGAATGCGGTAGGTGCGCGTGTCCACCTTCACATCTCTTGCGCTTGCTTCCAGGCGGGCGAGCCTTGGCAGGCCCTCGGGCCGCACATTGCTGCCCGTGATGCGGACGCCGCGCAGCTCGCCTTTGAGCATGGCCGACGCGCTGCCGTCCACCTTCACCTGATAGCTGTCCGCCGGACCGATGATCTCCGGCAGCACGTTCAGGATCTCTTTTTCCGCCTTGCCCCGTGCGATCCCGTCCGCGCACCCCCCGGCGACCAGCGCCAGGGGGATCGCTACAGCCAGAAGCAGAAATGCAGTGATGCGCATAAGCAGTCTCAACGGCCGGTTCCGGGCGCCCCCTCGCGCGCCCCGCCTCTGTATACCATGAAAGAGACTCCCTCCGGGAACCTCCGGTTGCCCGGGACGGGGTATGGATATAATGATGCTGAGGGAGGATTCCCGGGGGCGCGTCCCCCGGCTCAGGTCGTTCACAGGAGGATTCCCCGATGAACCAGGTCAAAACCGTCCTGCTGCTCGGGTTGCTTACAGGTCTCTTGATGGTTGCCGGACAGGCGGTCGGCGGCAAGCAGGGGATGCTTGTCGGTCTTGTGTTCGCCGCCGTGATGAATATCGGCGCGTACTGGTTCAGCGACCGGATCGTGCTGGCGATGTACCGTGCGAAGCCGGCGGATGAAAGCACGTATCCGGAGCTGGTCCGGCTGGTTAAGGATCTTACCGTCAACGCCGGCCTTCCGATGCCGAAGGTCTATGTCATCCCCACAATGACGCCCAACGCCTTCGCCACCGGCCGCGACCCGCAGCACGCGGCCGTTGCCGCCACGGAAGGCATCATGCGCCTGCTCACCCGCGAGGAGCTTGCGGCAGTCATGGCGCACGAGCTTGCTCACGTGAAGCACCGTGATACGCTCATCTCCGCCATCGCGGCCACTATCGCCGGCGCCATCGGCTATCTGGCGCACATCGCCCAGTGGGGGATGATCTTCGCGGGCGGCAACCGGGATCGCGAGAATGGCGGGGCGAACGCCATCGCCATGCTGCTGACCATCATCGTGATGCCCATCGCGGCCATGCTGGTACAGATGGCCATCTCCCGCAGCCGGGAGTTCCTGGCTGACGAGGGAGGTGCGCGCATCTCGGGCAACCCACGGGCGCTGGCGAGCGCGTTGGCCAAGCTGGAGCGCGGCGTCGAAGCTGCGCCGATGGACGCCGAGCCTGCTACGGCTCATATGTTCATCGTGAACCCGCTCCGGGGAGGCGGATTGCTCTCGCTTTTCAGCACGCATCCTCCGACGGCTCAGCGCATCGCGCGTCTGGAGGAGATGGCGCGCCGGGGAGTGGGGCTGGCTGGCACTTACCGCTGACAGGGGCACCTCTGGCGGCTCGCCCGGATTTGCGCTAAGTAGCATCGGGAATATCTCGGGATTACAGGATCCCGGGAGGGCCCCGCCGGAAGATAGAGCCTTCCGGAGCGGGGCCTTCTGCCGTTTCGGGGGGCGCAGCGCAGCATATGAAGATCGGGATCGTTGGCAGACCGGCATCCGGGAAGACCACGCTGTTTCAGGCTCTTTGCCGGGGACAGGCGCAGGTGTCTCATTCCAGAGAACCGGTGCACGGGGTTGTGGTGGTGCCGGACGAGCGGTTCGATCTGCTGGTTCGTCTCTATAATCCCAAGAAGATCAGCCCCGCCACCATAGACTTCGTGGACGATATCGCCCGTCTGGGCACGGAGAGGAGCAGGGTGTTCTCCGACGAGGCGATGGGGGAGCTTCGCACCACCGACGCCATCACCTACGTGATTGACGCCTTCGATTCGGGCGCCCCCGACGCCGAGGCCGTGCGAGCGGAGGCTATGGAGTTCCTGGAGGAGCTCTCTCTCCGGGATCTGATGATCGTCGAGGGACGGCTGGAGCGAATCGCAAAACAGGTCCGCGGACCGCAGGCCCCCGCCGCTCTGAAAGTGGAGCAGGATGCTCTGGAGAAGGTCCGCGAGGCGCTGGAGGCTGGCCGCAAGGTGAGCGATCTGGATCTGCCGGAAAACGAGGCACGGGCCGTGGCTGGCTTTCAGCTGCTCGCGGCGAAGCCGGTCATCTTCGCCGTGAATGTCGGAGAAGACCACATCTCCGACGCCACAGAGCTCCTGGGCCCGGCGTTGAGCGCGCTGCAGGATGCGGGTTCTCCGGCGTTTTGTCTCTCTGCGGAGATCGAACAAGAGGTGGCGCAGCTTCCCGAGGAGGAGCAGGCCGAGTATCTGGCGGGCTACGGCATTCAGGAGCCGGTCCGGGACCGGCTTATCCGCTCAGTGTACGAGCGATGCCGCCTGATCACCTTCTTCACGGTGAGCGAAAAGGAGGTCCACGCGTGGCCTCTTCCGGCCGGCAGCACGGCTCTGGAGGCGGCGGACAGCATCCATTCGGATCTGGCCCGGGGGTTCATCCGTGCCGAGGTCATCTCGTGGCCGGACATCCGCGACGCCGGAGGGTGGGACCAGGCGAAGGCCGCAGGCAAGCTCCGCCTGGTCGGTAAAGAACACGTTATCGAGGACGGCGACTGCCTTTACATCCGCTTCAAGGTGTGATGTGAGGCCGCAAGCTGTCCTGCTCATTCCAGACGGCGGCAATGGCTCGGGTCCGTCCATACGATGAACGGGGCGCTCACCGCCGTGAAGCGCGGGCGTTCAATATATCCCCAGGCTTCCCAGTATTGCCCCACCGCTGCGGTGTTGTTCATCCAGTAGACCCGGGTCGGCAGGGACAGGCCGGTTCCGTCGTCTATGCTGAAGTAGGGGTTCGCCCGCTCCACCACCCGGCCGGAGATCTTGAACCGGTGCTCCAGCTGGACGGCGGGCATCTGGAAGATGGGGTGGGTTAGCGCTTTCTGGCTGGTGTAAAGGAGGTCAGGACCCGGATCGCTCGGGCTGGGCTCGAAGTTGTAGGTGACCTCCACCCCGTCTATCCCCAGACTGAAGTAATCCACGTGACCACGGAATCCCACGGATTCTGGCCACCATGCTGTGGAGGTGGACTCTCCCGGCCAGCGGAAGGTGTAGAACCGGGCTCCCACCATCAAGTTCAGCGCCTTGCCGGTGCCGGTGCATCTCGGATTGCCGGTGGGGATGGTGGATCCTTTCCAGCCCGGACTCTTCCAGCCGCCCTGGCTCCACGGCACGTCGGATGTGGCCACCAGACGGTAGTTGCCGTATGCCGTCAGAACCTGACTCCAGTTCTCGAACGAGAGCGAGGGGTTGCCGTCGTAATCCGGGAGCAGCAGCCACCGGCCCTGGTTGAGACAGTTGAAGTATTGCCACTTCCCGACGGCGTTTTCGTTCAGGTCATCGCCCTTCACAGTCGTGCCCCAGGGGCGGTACCACAGCTGCCTGCGGTCCGTTCCGTCCGCCTTCTCGATGGTCAGGGTGACGGCGATCGGCTGCTTCGGGTAGCGCCACCAGGTCCAGCTGTCCCAGAGATTGGAGTTGCCGCCGTGGCGGGTGGGGATCTTGGAGACAAACGACCAGTAGCGCAGGGAGGTGATCCGGTTCAGTGTGATGCCCGCCAGCGAGCGTCCGTTGTGGGTGTCCAGTCCCAGCCAGACGGTGGACGGTGTCTTGTCGTAGTCGCTGCCCGTCTGACCGGCGTAGGAGCAGGATGCGTAGAAGGCGCCCCGGCCCAGATTCAGGCCTGTGGACGTCTTGAAGCCGTCCGCCGACTCGTTCAGGGCGGGCCCGAAGGCGGCAAGCGCCCCGTAGCCGCCGGCGTTCGCCTCGATGCTCCAACCCTGCATATTCTCAGGTGTGACGGTCACCAC
>JBBFLP010000114.1:0-9789 GCA_037478975.1 Armatimonadota bacterium | reverse complement strand
ATGATCAGGACGAACAGGATGATGGTCAGGGTCTCCACCAGGAACTGAGTCATGGCCAGGTCCGGCGCCCCGTACATCACGTAGATGAGAGCCACGCCTCCGCCGGCGCCTCCCAGCGCCGCGATCGCCCCCAGACGGGTGTCCAGCAGGACCGCGGCGATCGCCGAGGCGATGATCATCAGCGCCACCGCCGCGCTGTAGGGTGTCACAGGCACGGACGACACCATGACCGGCGGCTCGCCGCGTGTGTAGAGAGAGTGCCCTGCCAGAGCCATCACGCTCAGGATCACCGCCAGCAGATAGTAGCGCAGGTAGCCGCTCTGGACCACCCGCGTCTGCCCCCGTGCAAAGGCCATGAAGGCATCAAGTGAGAGGTCGTAAAGCCGGTCCGGGCCCCATTTCAGGATCGTATCCCCGAGCCGGCCGGCAGCCCGGACCCGGTCCCATCCGGCGTAAGCCGCCACCCCCAGAGCGATGGAGAGCACACTCAATCCCAGAGCGGTGTTCACCCCGTGCCAGAGTGCAAGCTTGAGTTCCTCCGGCCGGCCCAGTACGCTGGATACCGCCGGAGCAAGGAACGCCGCCGCCTTCCCGGCCAGCAACCCCAGAAGCGCTCCCTTGATGGCCAGCCACACCGGCCCGATCCACATGCTGACCGGCGCCTCGTGGACTTTCTTCGGCGCCGCGGACGGTGGTCCAGCAAAGATGCGCAGCCCCGTGACTGCGGCCACGGTCACGAACGAGGCCGATGTCAGCACCGTGACTGCCGCCAGCCAGAGGCCGCCTCCGTCCAGCACCGCTTCAAGCGCCAACTCTTTGCCGATGAAGCTGAGCCAGGGGCCCAGCCCGGCCATCGCCAGCCCGGCTAAAGCCGCCGCGAAGGCGGTAAACGGCATCGCAGCCCGCAACCCCTTCAGGGCTGATGCGTCCCTCGTACCTGTCTCGTGGTCCACCGCGCCGGCCACCATGAACAGCGCGCCTTTATACAGCGCATGCGCCGTTAGGAACACCAGGCAGCCTTTGACTGCGTACGGGCTCCCGATGCCCAGCAGCATCACCATGAAGCCCAGTGAAGCCACCGTGGAGTATGCCAGCAGTTGCTTCAGATCCGTCTTCACAAGCGCCAGCGCGCCGCCCGCGAGCATCGTGGCCGCCCCGAAGACCGTGAGCGAGGCCTCCCATTCGGATGTCCCTCCCAGCGCCGGGCTCAGACGAGCAAGGAGGAAGACCCCGGCTTTCACCATTGTGGCGGAGTGCAGATAGGCGCTGACAGGGGTGGGCGCCTCCATCGCATTCGGCAGCCAGTGATGGAACGGGAACTGCGCGCTCTTCGTGAAGGCTCCCAGAAGCACCAAGATCAACACGGGCAGATAGAGCGCGGCGGAGCGGATCTGCTCCCCCCTCCCCACGATCTCCGAAAGTTCCATCGAGCCTGCCGCCGTCCCCAGCAGCAGGAACCCCGCCAGCATCGCCAGCCCGCCGGTGCCGGTCACCACCAGCGCCTGAAGAGCCGCGCGGCGGCTCCGTTCCTGCTCGTGGTTGAACCCGATGAGCAGATAACTGGTCAGGCTGGTCAGCTCCCAGAAGACGAAGAGCGTGATCAGGTTGTCCGAAAGGACCACGCCCAGCATGGAGCCCATGAACAGGAGCAGGAAGACGAACATCCTCCCCTGCTGGGGGTGTCCCTTGAGATATCCTCCGGTGTAGATCAGGATGAATGTCCCGATCCCGGAGATCAGCACGGCGAACAGAAGCGCCAGCCCGTCCGCGTGGAAGGAGAACATCACCCCGGCGCTGTCCATCCAGGGCATGCGGAAGGATGCGGGCGCGCCGGAGGCCGCAAGAGGCATCAGCGAGCCGAAGAACGCCGTCAGGATCGCCGGCAGGACGGCCAGCAGCCATCCTGCATGATGCTTCAGGCGCGCGTGAGCCCACGGCGCCAGCGCCGCAAGCGCGAACGGTGAAAGCACCGCCAGAGGCAGGGCCGTCATCCGGCCGCCTCCCGCACCGCCGGGGCGGCGGCCGTGCGCCGGGACCCTTCCGGGCACAGGTGGAGCAGGGGGCACGCCTCGCACGCGGGGCGGCGGGCGTCGCAGATGGCCCTGCCGTGAAAGACCATCAGATGCCCGAAGATGCTCCAGTGCTCGGGCGGCAGCAGGGACATCAGATCCCGCTCGATGCGGTCCGGATCCGTCTCCCGCGTCAGGCCCAGCCTGCTGCTGATCCGGCGGCAATGGGTGTCCACAATGACTCCGCCCCCGGTGAAACAGGTTCCCAGAAGGACGTTGGCGGTTTTCCTGCCCACGCCGCGCAGGCGGATGAGCTCCTCCATTGTGCGCGGCACCTCCCCCCCGTGGATGGCCACGATATCCCGCGACATCTCCACCAGGGCCCGCGCCTTCTGCCGGAAGAACCCCAGCGGATGCACCACGCGTTCCACCTCGGCGATGTCCGCCTCTGCCATCGCCTCAGGCGTCGGCCACCGCCGGAACAGCTCCGGGGTCACCGTGTTGACCTTGGCGTCCGTGCACTGCGCCGCCAGGATGGTGGCGCACAGCAGCTCGAAGGGGTTGCGATGATCCAGCGTGCAGCGCGCATCGGGATACCGCCGGGAAAGGATGCGGACCACCTCCTCCGCGCGCTTCTTCAGGCTGGATCGGGAATGTCTGGGCATGGCCGGTTGCGGGTGTTTGACAGCATTATACCCGCCACCGGCCACCCGCCCTTTCTTCTTACCTGCTGAGCGGCGGCAGCTCCGCGAAGACCACGTCGTCGAAGTATGCCACTCCGCCCTTTCCGCGCGTCACTCCCAGGTGGATCTGCGCCTGACTGGCTCCCGGTGGAGAGATGAGCCGGCGGTATGTATGACGCCGCCAGTCCTGGTTGGGCTCAATGCTCAGCGGATCGGATTCCCCGATGACGTCTCCGTTCTCGGCCAGCCAGATGATGTGCACCACCGGGCTGGCGCTTTCCATCCCCACCGTCCGGACGTGGACCTCGAACAGATACGGGGTGAGCTCCTTCACAGGGATGATGTCCGAGCGCCACCAGCGGGGCTCTTCGCCCACCCGGACGGTCAGATTTCTTTGCCCGATGTAGGCGAACCGCTGTCCAACATCGAACGCGACGCCTGGCATCACGTTGTAGGTGCCCCATCCTGCGTCCTGCCAGAGCACATCGTCCGAGTCCTCGGACCGCAGCCAGCCGGGCGGCTCCTTCATTCCCTCCCGGGGCCGGAACTCGAAGCTGGGGCTGGGAGCCAGGTTCACCAGCGGGGGGAGCCTGTTCGGAAGCAGCCGCCGGGGTCTGTCCGCCCCGGAGGGCTCGAAGCCTCCGGCTGTCAGCAGGATGCAGTCCATCAGCTTGGCGTAAGGACGGTTGTCCGCCATCGTCACGGAAGTGCCCTTGCCACGCTTCTCCGTCACCCGGAAGCTCAGAGTGTGGCGGCCCTTCTTCAGGCGCACTTCGCCGTAGTGGTACCACGCGAATACCTGCCGGGTGTCCTCGATGGCGTTGTAGAGCGCCACCACACGGGCATCGCGGGGGACAAGCTGGTTGGTCACATGCACCCACTCGCCGCCGTCCACGCGATACCAGCAGGGCGAACTGAAGGAGAGATAGTTCTCACGCACCCAGAGCTGATAGACGCCGTCGGCCGGCGATGTGAACTCATACTCCGCGAACCATCCCGTGTCGGCTGGCGGCTCAACCGCCGTTTCCAGTCCCAGAAAGGCTCCCCCGCTCAGGCGCGGAATGCCTCCGATGCGGCTGTAGTTGAAGTTGGACGCCTTGCGGTCCTCCGCCTCGATCCAGATGTAGGGGGTGACTCTCTCGAAGAATGCGTCGGTCTCGCGGATGGCGATCTCCGCAGCCTCCCGGCGCCTGCCCTGTCTTGAGGCCTCCAGCGCACGCTCGATGATGCGTTGCAAGCCCGGCTTCGCCTCTTCCGGCAGACTCGCCAGGGCCTCCTGCGCCTGGCGGATGGCGTATCCCGCCATCTCCATCGGATAGGCCCTGTCGAACGGCAATCCCCGGATGATGACGCTGTCGCGCGCGTCCAGCGAGTCCACCAGCAATCCCGACCGGACCCAGCCATTCTCCTCGCGGCGCGGCCACTCGTCCCGCCGGACAAGTTCCAGCTTCTGCGGTTCCAGACGAACCACCAGCCGGCCGTCCCGCATCTCTCCCGCCCGGCTGCCGTCCGGCCAGACAGCCTCCACGCGCAGGTCGGCGGGGATCTCGAAAGAGATGGTCCGGGCCTCTCTGAGCGTGCCGATGACCGTCACAGGCCTTCCATCTTCGGAATACTGGAAAGCGTACATCCCCGGGTCCGCGGGCAGAAGGTCCACGCCCAGCAGCTCCCGGAACACGCCGTAGTAGGGCTCGACAGGCTTCTCCTTGCCGGGCAGCAGCCCGTCCGGGCGGTAGCCGTGCACCGCGAACACCTGCTTAGAGTTGATCTGCAGGTTCCCGTCCACCAGGTTCCAGACCTCGCCTTTCGCTGTCTGGCCCAGGATCCTGCTGGTGGGAGTGGGACGAAGCACCTGGAAGCGCCGTCCGTCAGAGTCCACGGACATCCGCCCTGTATAGTAACGGTCTATCTCCGGGATGGAACCCAGATCCCGCCGGAACCCGATCATCGTGATGCGCAAGCCATCTTTGAGCGCCCGCACAAGCTCGTCTCGGTGGCGCTCCGTGGCGGGCATATCTTCCAGATTGACGATGAACATCGGAGCATCCGGCCGCAGCGAGAAGGATGGCACGATCCAGATATCGTTTTCGCTGCGTTGGATGGGCTCCCGCCACCACCACCCGCCGATCCCCGCATAGTCCGCGCTCGGCTCGGAATACAGGTTCATCGAGTTGGGGTTGTACAGACCCGGGAAGCGGAAGTACATCGGAGGGCGGTAGTCCACCAGCGCGGGCGCATTGTCCAGAATGCGCTGGTAGGTGGCCAGCCACTCCAGCTGGCGAGGGTCGGCGGTCAGCGCGTCCGTCCAAGGCTGGTCTGTCCCGCCGCCCGGCACCATGTTGTACTGGAACACCCCCTTCGCCCCGCCCGATATCAGAGCATTGAAGTTGGCATACATATGCCCCAGACGACTGGAGTAGCCGGGCATCTTGTTGCGCGACGGGCTGTTGTCCTGGTGGTTTCCCTCGCCCGCCTCGGTCACGATCAGCCAGGTGGTCTTGGTGGCCTGCTCCAGCGCGCCGTAGAGATGCCCCGCCATGAACATGAGGAGCGGCTCGCCGTTCCCGTAGCTTTCCATCCCCAGCCCGTCGTGCCCGCCGGGGGTCCCCAGGTCGTTGATGTGCCAGAAGTCCAGGTCGGAGAACCCCTTGTAGATGACGGGCACGTCATACAGCTTCTTGAACCGGTCCGCGATGTCGCAGGTGAAGTGCAGCAGGCTGCGTCCCAGATGCTCCTGCAGGTCATAGTTCACCTGAGACACAGACAGATCCATCCGGAACACTTTCCCGCTTACGGGATCCAGCATGAACTGATACTCCGGGCCGCGAAGGCGGAGCCGCTTGCGGTCCAGCGGAGCCAGCCGGGCCGCCTGTTCGAAGCTCTCCAGCGGATCCTCTCCGGTCCTCCATCGCCTGTTCAGCTCCTCCACGCTCCCGTAGCGCTGCTTCAGCCACTCCGCAAGCTGGCGTTCATAGACAGGGGAGCGGGGGAAGAAGTCCCGGTTGACGTTCATCTCGTTCCAGAGGGGATCCACGATGAACCGGAACCCCGGCCCGAGCGCCACCTTGCTGTAGTGCCGGAGGACAGTCTCCACGTAGTTGGGATACTGCTCGTCCCAGTAATACATGCTGAACATCCCGGGTGCGTCGCGCTCCAGGGTAAACACCACCTGGTATCGCCCCGGGCGCTCCACCGAGACATCCGCCTCCACGTAGCGCTCCCCGGAGACCCGCGCGCGGCCGGTCTGCACAACGTTCCAGGTGTCCGTGTCGAACACCGCGAAATACCCGTCGCGCACCTTCTCCTCTTCGACCCGTACCGTTCCCGGCCCGGTAACCTCCACGCGCGGACCGCGGCCCGGGTAGTACCATCCCGGTCCTTTTGCCTCCAGCGCCTGGAACTCGATGCCGTAGGTGAATCCCAGCTCGTCCAGGTAATCAATGGTCTGCTGGAAGAAGCGGTAGTCGTCGTCGGAGTAGGTCTTCCAGGGGTAGGGTTGATTGACGCCCAGATGCAGGTAGATGCTGCGGACTCCGTAGCGGTGCAGCAGGTCAATCTGCGCCTTCACCAGATCCCAGTCCCGGTCGTAGATGAACATGCCGCCCGCAGGCAGGTAGGGGCGGCCGTTCCAGATCAGGGTATGGGCGTGGTTGATGTGCCACCGGTGCGGCACGCCGTATTTGTCCACCATCGTGCCGGTGGTGATGATCTTCGCCAGGCGTGACACCTGTTTACCGGTCACGCGCAGAGGCGCGCGGCCTTCGGCCTTCTCCTGATACACGCCCACGGTCAGTTCGTACTCGCCCGTGGGAATATCCGGAGGAATGCGGATGCGCGCTCCCTTGATCCTGTTCTCGCCTGTCTTCCATGGCGAGGGGTTCGTCAGGATCTCGACGTGCCGTACGGCGCCCGCGTGTGTCAGATACGCGAACAGCAGACGGTCCTCCGGCATCTGCGAGACCGCCGTGACCGTTATGTCCACCGTCATCGCCGCTCCCGTCCGGGCGGATGCCGGAGCTTTCACGCTGACCGCCTGGACGGCCGGCGGAGTCTGCGGATAGTCGGCCCTGCGATACTCCGCCGGAGCCGCTCCGGCGAGCGCAAGGATCAGGGATGCGATTGTCAGGGCTGAACGGACCATGGGACGGGCGTCCCCCTCTCCGGTTGAAGGTTTTGAAGGTCTGGCGGGCCACTCTCTTCCGGTGCGGCCCGGATTTGTCCGGTAGTCTCTTCGCCGTCTTCCGGCCGCACTCCTTCCAGGCGCATGTATTTCACATAAAGCCCGGATTCTATCAAGATAGTTTCATTTTATATTCTTGGTCTGGAAGAGCCGCGCCGGGCGACCTGTGTCCTGCTGTGTTAGAATCTAAGCTGCGAAAGGCGGCGCAAAGAATTCCGCCTGCATCCGGCTGCGATTCGAGGTGAACATCCGGCTTTGCGGCTTCTCACGTTACTGAAAGGCAAGATCCACCGCGCCACCGTCACGGCGTCCAACGTGGACTATATCGGCAGCATCACCATTGATGCCGCCCTCATGGAGAAGGCTGGCATCGTGGAAGGGGAGATGGTGCACGTCTGGAACCTGACCAACGGCCAGCGCTTCATCACATACGCCATCCCCGGCGAAGCGGACTCCGGCACCATCCAGATCAACGGCTCAGCCGCTCACCGCGCAAGGCAGGGTGACAAAGTCATCATCGCGGCGTTCATAATTACAGACGAACAGGTGGAGCCGAAGGTGGTCCTGGTGGACGACCAGAACCGGTTCGTAAAGTATCTGTAGGACTCGCGGCTCCGGCCACACAAAGCCGTGGCCGCTGAGGTCAACAGGCGGCGACGGCGATGAAACAGACAGCATTCTCTCTTTCCATACTCCTTGCGGTTGCGGCCGCTCTTTCAACCCTTCTTCTCGGCGCCTCCCCGGCGGCGGCGTTCAACGAGGAGGAATACGGCCGCCGGTTCCACGAGGAGATCTCCAAGAAGTACCGTGTCTACGAGGACCCTCGCCTGACCGAGATAGGGCGGCGCGTCTCCGAAGTGGCTCACGTGCGCGGGGTGAAGTTCTATGCCCTGGACATGGGCAAGGACGAGCAACTCAACGCCTTCCAGGTGCCCGGCCATATCTACGCCACCAAGTCCCTGCTGAAAGAGTTCGATGACATCTCGCTGACGTTCATCATGGGGCACGAGCTGGGGCACGAGTCGGGCCGGCATCTGTCGCGTCAGGTCCGGCGCAACCAGACGGCCGGGATCGCCGCGGTGCTGCTGGGCGCCATCTTCGGAGTGAAGAGCAACACCGTCGGCGACTATGCCATCAACCTGGCGGGACTCGCATACATCAACCAGTATTCTCAGGAGCAGGAGCGCGAGGCGGATCTTTTCGGGCTGAACGTCCTCTACGATCTGGGAATCCCGTTCGAGAAGGCGGCCGAGGCGTTCAAGAAGCTGGGGGGCGATCGCAAAGAGAGCCGTACCCTGAACGCCGTCTTCGGCTCGCATCCCATGATGCGGGAGCGCATCCAGCGGACCGGGTCGGCCAGCGACTGGCTCACAATGCGGCCGGTGGATATCTATGAGGGAAACGGGCGGAGAATCGCGGTCCTCTGGCGCTACACCGGCGACGACCCGATGGGCGAGAACGAAAAGAGACTGCGCGCCGAACTCAGGCGGGAGATGACGGCCCGCGGCTACACCCACCGCGATCCGGGCAGCCCCCGCGTCTGGACCGCGCTCAGCCGCGCGGAAAAGCTGGATGCCGCCGGCCTGCGGGCCCTGGGCGATGCTCTGGGAGCGCAGTGGCTTATGATCCAGAGCGGGCTGGATTCCCGGCGAGGGTGGAGCGGGCAGGTGGTCGGGCTGGAGCGGATGGTGCGCGTGCCGGTGGCCTGGAAGTTCCGTCAGCCGGGAGAGATCGTGGATTTCTTCCAGGTCAGCATCGACAACATCTCATCCGGCAGACACGATGACCTGAGGGTGTCTTAGCCCTCCGGCGAGTCGTGCGCCGTCATCCCTCGAACAGCTGGCGGGCGAACTCGTGGGGATCGAACAGTTCCAGGTCCTCCACCTTCTCGCCCGTGCCGATGTAGCGCACCGGCACGCCCAGTTCATCCCGGGTGCTGAGCACAGTGCCCCCTCGTGCGCTGGAGTCCATTTTGCTGAGCACAAGACCCGTCACGTTGATGGCGTTCAGGAACTCCCGCGCCTGAGCGATGGCATTCTGCCCGGTGGTGGCATCAAGCACCAGCAGAGTCTCATCCGGCGGCCTTCCGGAGGTCTTCTCCACAGTCCGGACGATCTTGCGCAGTTCCTCCATCAGGTTGGATTTCGTATGCAGCCGTCCTGCCGTGTCCACAATGACCACGTCCGCGCCGCGGGCGCGTGCGGCGTTGATGCCGTCGAAGACCACCGCCGCCGGGTCTGCGCCCGGCTGACCTTTCACGATATCCGCTCCCACGCGACCGGCCCAGATCTCCAGCTGCTCGATGGCCGCGGCGCGGAAAGTGTCCGCCGCGCACAGCAGCACCCGCTTACCTTCCCGGCGATACATGTGCGCCAGCTTGGCAATGGTGGTGGTCTTGCCCACCCCGTTGACGCCGGCGACGAAAATGACCGTTGGCGGCTGCGGGCCGTAGACCAGTCCCTGCGGGCCGTCCGACCCCATCAGCTCGCAGATGATCTCCCGCAGCCCGGCTTCCACCCCCTCGGGATGGGCCTTCGAGTCGTGCAGGCGCTGAAGGATCTTCGTTACCGTCTCGTAGGCGACATCGGCGCCGATGAGCGCCTCCTCCAGCTCTTCGGCGGTGTCCTCGTCCAGGACGGTCTTTCCGGTCAACTTGCGGGCGATGTTCTTGAGGGCTCCAAACAGCCGCATTCGGGAAAAGTGCTCCTCACGGATGATGTCTGCCGGCATCCGGCGGCGGGGCGCAAGAGAGCGCCCCGGGGATGATAGTCCGCCCCCGCCCCTCGCGGCAAGGGGAACGCAACGCGCCCGCAGCGGGGCAGGATGCGGGCGGACGGCGGCCGAAGTTCTCTGCGGGGATTACCCTCCCGAAAGGAACCGTTGTCCGATGGAGAATGCGCTTTTCGTGGTGTGTCTC
>JBBFLP010000113.1:6059-9802 GCA_037478975.1 Armatimonadota bacterium | reverse complement strand
CTCAGGCCCGGGGGCCGCCGATGGTGGGGGAGGTGCAGGCGGCGGCAGATTCGTCCCCCCGGCGCTGCTGCTTCCCGTTGATGGTGTTGCCGGTTGTGACGGCTGCGGCGGCTGAGGCGCAGGACGCGGGGCCGAGGGCGAAGAGCGTGCAGTCTCCTCAGACCGCGCCTCGGACCGGGTCTCGTTCCGTTGCGTCTGGGTGGGGCTTTGCCGCGGGCTCCCTGCGCCGTCGAACAATCCGCCCGGAGCCGGGGTCACCGGCGAGGCCGGCCCTCCTCCGAACAGCGAAGGACTCCCCGGGGACGGAACCGCTGCCGTTGGCTGGGGAGACGGTGGTGGGATGACGGTCTCTTTCTGACGGCCGCGCCCGGGAAGCCAGACGGCCAGCAGGATCAGAACAATGAGCAGTGTTCCCGCGCCCGCGGCCACGGGTGGACGCCTGAGCGCCTCCAGAAAGGCCGTCCCACCGGCAGGCGGCAGCGGCACGGTCACGACCGGACCTTGTCCGGCCCGGCGGCGCAGGTCGGCCAGCCGGTTGCGGTCGGCCACACTGTCCGGATTCATCTCCACCACCCGTTCCATCTGACGGATGGCGGCGTCCAGATCGCCCTTGCGCTCATAGATGACAGCCAGCAGAGACCGTCCGGTCACAGATTCCGGGCTCAGGCGCAGCGCCGCTAGGCAGACTTCCCTCGCCTCGTCCAGCCGGCCGGCGTCCAGCAGCTCAAAGGCGCGGGCCAGCAGGCCGCTTACCTGCTCCGGCTCTGCGGTAGCCTCCGTTTCGCCACCTGCAGGCTTTTCTCCGTCCGGATGCAGCCGGTGGCCGCAGGCCCGGCAGAACCTGCTGTCATCCGTGTTTTCTGCGCCGCACTGGGTGCAATACATTTGTCCGTCTTCCTGCGCTGTGCCCGGACTGCATGCAGTCCGGCCTAAAGAAGCGAGCCCTGTCCCGCTGGACCGGCGTAGCCCAGATGCTCCCTGGCCAGCGCGGTCGCCACCCGTCCCTGCCGCGTCCTTGCCAGGAACCCCCGCTGGAGCAGATAGGGCTCGTAGACCTCCTCGATGGTCTCACGGTCCTCGCTGATGCTGGCGGCCATCGTTTCCACACCCACCGGCCCGCCGCCGAATTTCTCGATGAGCATCCTGAGCAGCCGCCGGTCGGTGGCGTCCAGCCCTGCTTCATCCACTTCCAGCCGCGCCAGAGCTTTCCGGGCGACATCCAGAGTCAGCACGCCGTCGCCGTCCACGTCTGCGAAGTCGCGGCTGCGCCGGAGCAGACGGTTGGCCACCCGCGGGGTTCCCCGGCTGCGCGAGGCGATCTCATCGGCAGCGTCAGGCTCGATGGGCGTCTCCAGGATCGCGGCCGACCTTCTGACTATCTGACTCAGCGAGGCCGGGTCATAGTACTCCAGGTGATGCACGATCCCGAACCGCTCCCGCAGCGGGGAGGTCAGCATTCCCGCCCGCGTTGTCGCCCCGATGACCGTGAACTCGGGCAGGGGGAGCTTGATGGTCCGGGCGCTGGGCCCCTTTCCGATGACCAGGTCCAGCTGGCGGTCCTCCAGAGCGGGATACAGGATCTCCTCCACCACCCGCGACAGCCGGTGGATCTCGTCTATGAACAGGACGCCGCCGGGCTCCAGATTGGTCAGGATGGCGGCCAGGTCCCCCGGACGCTCGATGGCGGGGCCGCTGGTGGAGCGGATCGGGACATCCATCTCCCGGGCGATGATGTTCGCGAGCGTCGTCTTGCCCAGACCGGGCGGACCGTACAGCAATACGTGATCCAGGGCCTCGCCCCTGCGCCGCGCCGCCTCCAGGAAAACCGAGAGGTTCTCCTTGACCTTCTCCTGCCCGATGAACTCGTCCAGGCGCCGCGGCCGCAGCGACGCCTCCACGCGCGCGTCTTCTTCCTGAAGCTCCGCCGAGGTTATCCGGTCATCAAACGGGTCTATCGTTGCAGCCTCCTCATCCGCAATTCTACGCCATTTCCCGGCGGCTTGCCGCCCGGCCGTCTCCTGCTCTCTTAGAGGCTGGCGGCCTCTCACTCCTTCACCGTCCCTGACCCGGGATTGCCGCGGTAGCGCTTCAGCCGTCATACTGTGCCCCGGGATGCCGCCGGACAGAGTGCGGCTTCCGGGGGATTGCTGCGCACGATGCCTGATGTGAAACGGGAAGCACCGTCCGTTGCGGCGGAGATGCTTCCAGCCTGCGACATTCAGATTCTGCGAGAACTTGCCCACCGCGTGGCCGAACTGGCCGCCCGCGATATTGAGCAGGAAAAGCGCGAACTCTGGTACGCTCATAACGCCCTGCAGAATGTCCGCCCTCTCATCTTTTGCGACCCGGAGAACGGTTGGCACGAAATCATCCGGAAGGAGGATTTTCAGTGCCAGAGCTCCCTGGGCCGCCACTGGGAGTGGTGGCTGCGGCGGGATATCGTCTGGGGAGAGCTCATCCGGGACGATCGTGTCATCACCGGTGTCTTCGAGGTCGGCTACGTGGCCACGGAGACAGGGTGGGGTGTGGAGGAGCGGCGCATCGGAGGCGAGGGCGGAGGCGCCTATACCTGGGATCCGCCCATCAAGGATCTCTCGGATCTTTCCGGGCTGCATTATCCGGAAGTCACCGTGGACCTTCCGGCCACGGAAAGGTTGCTCGATTGCGCCGGGGAGGTGTTCTCGGACATCCTGCCCGTCCGTCTGCACCATTACTGGGTATGGAGCGTCGGCCTTACCCAGACACTGGTGAAGCTGCGCGGGCTGGAGCAGATGATGGTGGACATGATCGAGGATCCCGAAGGGCTCCACCGGCTGATGGCGTTTCTGCGGGACGGTACGTTGTCGCGCCTGGAGTATCTGGAGCGTGAGGGACTGCTCTGCCTGAACAACGGGGGTGAGTACGTCGGATCCGGCGGATTCGGTTGGTCCCGCGAGCTGCCTCAGCCGGACTTCGCGGGTAAGGTTCGCCTCAAGGATCTCTGGGGGATGGCGGAAAGCCAGGAGACCGTCTGCGTCAGCCCTGCGATGTTCGAGGAGTTCGTCTTCCCCTATCAGTTGCCGCTTCTGGAGCGGTTCGGGCTGACCTGCTACGGGTGCTGTGAGCCGGTGCATTCGCGCTGGCACGTCATCCGGCAGATCCCGAACCTCCGCCGCGTTTCCGTTTCGCCCTGGTGCGACGCCGGAGCGATGGCGGAGTATCTTCAGGACCGCTACATCTTCTCTCTAAAACCCAACCCGGCATACCTGGGAAGCAGGGTCTTTGAGGAGGACGCAGCCCGGAACGAACTCCGGGAGAAGCTGTCCCGGGCCAGGGGATGCCGGGTGGAGATCATAATGAAGGACTGCCACACCATTGGCGGCGACCCGCAAAGGGTCCGCAGGTGGGTGGAGATCGCAAGAGAAGAGTCCGAGCGGATACTGGCCTGAAAAAGGCCGTCCCGCCGGATCCACTGGAGGACAGGTGCAGGCATTGGCTCAGGATTTCGGACTGGAACTGGATATCTCGTATCTTTTGCCGGAGCTCCCGCTGGAGGAGCTGAAAGGCTGGCAGCGCGAGGTGGACCGCGCCCACGCTCTACTGGTGGAGCGAACCGGTCCCGGGGCGGACTTTCTGGGCTGGATGGACCCCTGCGCGCTCGCGCCGGAGCCTTTGCTCAGGGACATCGAGGAGACGGCGGAAAGTCTGCGGGAGAACTCGGATGCGCTGGTGGTCATCGGAATCGGGGGATCCTATCTGGGCGC
>JBBFLP010000113.1:2755-5959 GCA_037478975.1 Armatimonadota bacterium | reverse complement strand
CTGGCGCGGCAGGAAGGGTGGAAACGGTTCGTGGTGCCGGATGATGTGGGCGGCCGCTTCTCCGTCCTGAGCCCCGTGGGACTTCTTCCCATCGCTTACGCGGGAATAGACATCCGCGGACTGGTCCGGGGCGCGGCGCGTGTCGCCGACGCTGTATCCGATACCTCCCTTGAGCGCAATCCTGTTTTCTCCTATGCGGCGGCACGCAACGCCCTGTACGAAAAGGGTTACTGCATCGAGATGCTGGCCCATTTCGAGCCTCGCCTGCGCTTTGTGGCCGAGTGGTGGAAGCAGCTTTTCGGCGAGAGTGAAGGCAAGGACGGGAAGGGGCTGTTCCCTGCGTCGCTGGATCTTACGGCGGATCTGCATTCCATGGGCCAGTATGCCCAGCAGGGCCGCCGGATGCTCATCGAGACCTTTCTGGTGATTCGCGAAGGGGAGCCCGAGCTGCGGGTTCCGGCGGAGGCCGATGATGGAGACGGGATGAACTACCTGGCCGGGCGTACACTGGAGGAAGTCAACCGGGAAGCCTACCGGGCCACCGCCCTGGCTCACCGCGAAGGTGGGGTGCCCGTGATGAGCGTGCTGCTGGAGCGTCTGGATGTGGAGCGTCTGGGCGCGCTGCTCTACTTCTTCGAGCGCGCGTGCGCGGTCAGCGGCTATCTGCTGCGGGTCAACCCGTTCAATCAGCCCGGGGTGGAGGCTTACAAACGTCACATGTTCGCGTTGCTCGGCAAACCCGGCTTCGAGGAGCAGACGAACGCCCTCTGGCAGCGTCTGGAGGGCGCGGCGGCCGGTGGGACCATCCGCTTCAGTCCCTGACGGGATCGTTCTTTGTTCTTTCAAGGGGAAAACGAGGAGCGGCCCCGGCGATTCGCCGGGGCCGCTCTGGTTTACGTTTATCCTGAAGGCGGGCTTTAGGTCGCCGCGCCGGTCAAGGCCGGTCCGATACGCCGACCGCCCAGTGCTGCACCAGGTTGTGGCTGGTGGTATCCGGCAGCGCGCTCCGCATATGCGTCGCCACCACCCGATCGCCGTGGGCGGCGATGTCGGTGGCGCCGTTCAGGGAGACGCGTACGGGCTGCTCCTGGACAGCCGTGGACTCTATCTTCCGCCCGACGCTGCGAGCGCGGCGGCTGACAAGGCGTATGGTCTTTTTCAGTCGTCTGCTGAATGCGACTCGCATCGGTCTGCTCCTGTTCTGACTGACTTCGGATCTCAGCGTGCGCTTCTCCCCTCCGTCCGGTCTTCGTCGGCTCTCGTTTGTCCCTTCGCTCAGAAGATACCCGCCGGATATTTCAGTCCCGGCAAATGCTTCTTACGATTCAGTCACAAAAACGGAACGCGCAGGGCGGCCCGAGGAGTTCCAGCAAATACCTGCGCTGGTGCACCGTCCGGGAAGAGACCTGGAGGTTCGAAGGTTGAAAGTTGAAGGATGAAGGATGAAGGATGAAGGTTGAAGGTTGAAGGTTGAAGGTTGAAGGTTGAAGGTTGCCTCTGGTGCTCCGGGAACCTGTTCCCGGAACACTCCCCTACGATGGTTGAGCCGCCCGCCGGAGGCGGGCGAGTCGAAACCACACCCTGCAGTAGTGTGTGGTCTCGATACGCGCGGCTGCGGCGCGCTACTCGACCAGCGTAGATGTGGAGTCTAGCGTCGAGAGTCGAGGGTCACTGAAGAGAATTCGCCCTCACCCAGACACTCCCGTGATGCTGAGGCGCGGGAGAGGACAGGCCTTCAATCACAACCTGTGGTCTGGGAGGGTATGCCGGTTCAGTTGTCACGTGGCATACCTTCGGAGCGGGATTCTAGCGACGGTCGCACAGCTGCAGGGGCCTGTGACTTGATGAGGGGTGTTACCTGAGAAGGGGCCCGGCGCTGAAGCGCCGGGCCCCTCCGGTTGCTGTTCCCCGGATCAGGGGAGAGACCTCAGAACACCGTCACGTCCGATGCCCTCCGGATGCGAAGAACCGGCCGGCTGCCGGGAGCCGTTCCCTCCAACTGCACCACACCGGTAACGCCAACCATTGTCCCGGTCACCGGAAGCATCACGTTGGCCGGAGCGGTCACCTTGAGACCATCGCCCGGCAGAGAGCCGTCGTTGACCGTGACGAATCCCTCTCCTGCCGACGTCACTCGCCCCCAGGACCGCATCAGCAATCCCACATTGCCGGGGCCGGCGTCGCCGGAGCCGATCGCCGAACATCTTGCTCCCATCGGGATCGCGGATGTGCCGGACGTAGGGGAAAGGATCTGGGCATCCTGCAGGAAGCGTTCCCCGCTGGGTTTGGTCGCAAGGGTCCCCTCGACGGTCACGAGCATTCCCTCGGTTGCCTGGCCGCCCGTCTCCACGCGGATGCCCGCGCTCCGGTCCGGCTGCTGGACGTAGACGGCGCCGGCTGACGCCGTGTCGGCTGTCACCACCACAGAGCCGATCCTGACTCGCGTGCCATCCGCCAGAGCGCGCAGCGCTCCCACCGAGCTGACCTCCTGCGCCGGCTGATCCTGCCACGCGTGAACATCGTCCCAGGCATAGATGGTCCACTTGATGGCGCTGTTGCAGCCTGCCTCCAGAAACACCGTGGCCTGAGAAGACTGCGGCTGGACGGTCAGCATCAGATCCGTGTATTGCGATGGATGGTCGGCGCTGTAGGCGGGTACCACATCGAACCACTGTTGTCCCGAAGACCAGGCCGACCATACCACATTCGGAGAGTTGCGGTCTGTCCCGCCCGTGGGATCTATGCCGATGCGCCCGAGCACAGTGTAGTCTATGGTCCCGTCAAAGTTACCGGTGTCGTCAATCACCTGGTAGGTCCACAGACACGCACGCAGGTTCAGCGGCCGTGATGGATCCACAGTGATCCGTTGATAGAGCCCTCCTTTCACCTGGCCGCCGTTGGACTCGCTGCCAGCGTAGTAGTTGCCCGTGCGTGCTTTCACCCCGCCAAGCCAGCCGGAGCCGTCGGCCGGATAGTTCCGCAGAGCCATCGAACCCCATCGGCTCCAGGGGGACCACGCGCCCGTCTCGAAGCCGGGGTTGGCCACCAGATTCGGCCGGTCCGGTTCGGTCACAAAGCAGAAGTCCTTGGTGTGTGCGCTGCGCATCCCGGCTGCGCTGGCGATGATGCGGACGTGATACTCCTGGCCGGGCTGAAGTCCGGTCAGTGTCACCGTGTGCTCCGCGGCCGGAGTGCTCACATCCA
>JBBFLP010000113.1:0-2655 GCA_037478975.1 Armatimonadota bacterium | reverse complement strand
GACCCGTAGAAAGGAGTGCCGTTGATATAGAGATCACCGTTCGCGTACTCGTCCAGCACGGTGCGATAGATTATGAAGGACTGATTGCTGAGGTGCCGGATGCGCAGGTAGTAACTCCTGCCGGGGATGGTCGGCACCTCGCCCGGTGCCCAGCTCACCACCGAGCGTGCGTTCCAGGCGACGGTCACCATCCATTTGGAAGGCCCGATCTGATTGACCCCCATCCCGTTCGGACCGGGAGATTCGAAGACGGACACCTCGAACGGAGCGGTGACACCGAAGTGGCCGCTCGCTCCGATGACGCTGGTCCCCGTGGCCACAAAAGTCTGTCCGGCGACGCCATTAGCCGGAATGGACTGCGCCACGGATGCGAAATCCTTCGTGATGGTGGTCGTGTTCAGGGTCGTCGAAACGCCGTCATTGTCGAAGCCGATCACCATCCGGAGCGGGTCGCGGGCAGGCCGTCCGCCCACCCAGGTCTTGCCACCCGGGAAATCGTGACCGTTCATATTCCGCCCGCCCGCGAAGCACACACTGAGCGCGCTGCCGTCCTGACGCCGGATCTTCGCCGTGTAATACTGCCCGGGGACCGTCGGCACCTCTCCGGCGCTCCACATCGCGTGCGCGTCATTGGCGAATCCGCCATCCACCCAGCGGGCCGGCCCGATCTGCGGGCCGTCAGGGTTGTTCCCCTCGTGGATAGAGACTAGCGCCGAGAGACCGGCGGGGAAGCGGAACGAGACGTGTGTGATGCAGTCGCCCATCGCCTGGAAGGACTGCGCAAAAGAGGTCTCCCAGTTGCGGAAATAGTCGCGCGAACCCGTTACGTAGTCCGGGTCACGCCCCACCAGAATGTCCGTTCCACCGGAAGAGACCGCCGGTACATACAGCCGCGGATACTGGTCCCTTGCGGCGAACATCATGGAGAATACGCCAGAACTTACATTGAAACCGAACCAGCCGATCGGATCGGTTCCGAAGGTCGTGCCGCCGCCCATAGTGCCCGAACCAGGCGCGCCGTGGCGCTGAACTCCAACAGCGTTATCCCCCCAGGGAGCGCCGAACGGGTCGTAGAAGAACCCCTTCAATGTTTGCCCCTTCGCGGGAAGGCAGAGCAGAATGCATGTGGTTGCGGCCGCCGCGGCGCACCGCAGTAGCCGGAACGCAGGCGAGATCAGCAATGTGTGTGTTCTCCTCTCGTGTCGCTGGGACGTTCTCCGCAGACCTTGCGGAATCTGCCCCGCTGGTGACTGACGGCGCAGGACCGTCACGCCCAGATCACCCGTGCCGGGGCGGACTACCGGGGTGTGCCAGATGCCCCTCCCTGCAATAGTCTTCCAAACCCCGCACAATTCATCATACCAGATTTGTTCCGTCTGTGGAGCCACGGGATTCCAGGCACCCTGCGGTGGTTGAGCCGTCCGCCGCAGGCGGACGAGTCGAAACCACGTCCGGCACTGCCTGGTCTCGATACGCGCGGCTGACGCCGCGCTAGTCGACCATCGTAGAGAGGGTGTAGAGTATCTGCATGGCTGGCAGAAAATCTGCCCGAAGGCAGGGTTTCTGGAATGCCGGGTGGTAATATAATGGTAACAGGTCATCGCGGCTTGGAAGCTGAGTGAAGCTTCCGTATCTCGCGAGAAGGAGGGGTTGACGTGCGGCGCAAGGGTTTTACTCTCATTGAACTGCTGGTCGTCATCGCGATCATCGCGATTCTTGCCGCCATTCTGTTTCCGGTGTTTGCGCAGGCGAGGATGCGCGCGAACACCATGCGATGCATCAGCAACCTGAAACAGCTGGCGCTGGCGTTCCAGCAGTATACGCAGGACTATGGCGGAAGGATGCCGGCTGTGGGGTGGGAGCACCGGGCAGATATCCCCAACTGGTGCGGAGAGATCAACCGCTGGATCTACCCGGAGCGCGGATCCCTGTGGCAGTACACCAAGTCTGCGGAGATCTATGTCTGCCCTGTGGATAAGAAGAAAGAGGCCCTGCATCCGGTGGTCAACCCGCCCACCGGCAAGACCCGCAAGGACTGGGGCCTCTCATATTCCATGAACGCCCTGCTGGATTACGCTAAGCCGGACGCCTTGAACATCAAGAACCCCGCAAAGTTCATGCTGCTCATCCACGAGGAGCGTGAGTTCATCAACGATGGTATCTTCGTGCCCGATGGGAACACTCCCAGCAAGATCCATTACGACGGAACCACGCTGGTTTACCTCGCCGGCAATGCCCGATGGGCGTCCACGGAAGATCTGAAGCGGGAGCGGGCGGAAGGATACTGGCTCCTGCAGGCGCCCTGACGCCAGCCCTGTGCTGGTTGAGCCGTAGGAGTCGAAACCACACCCGTGATTCGGTGCAAACCCTACTTGCCCGCGAATGTCGCCCTAAGATCGTCAGCGGTAAAGCTCCAGTTGTGCGATTGCGACGTCTGCGATCATCTCCTTCTTGATCGCTACAAGCGCAACACTGGTCAGCCTGGAGGCATCCAGTGGGCGGCGGAGTGAGGAAGGTCTGAACTTTGAGAAGGGAATACGCACCTCGCTCCAGCGCGATCCCGCAGTGAAGTCTGCCTGATAGAACTGCCAGGGCATCACCGTGTGCGCCGTGCGCAGGTGAATGGCGTACGTCTCCCCATTTCCGCGGGCCAGA
>JBBFLP010000112.1:0-9905 GCA_037478975.1 Armatimonadota bacterium | reverse complement strand
ATGCGGCGAGCGTCTCTCGGGTGTCCTAGAAATCCTCTTTCACGGCACCGATCGGGAGGGAGACCTCTGTTTCTTCTTGATCTCGGATAGCCCACCCGCGCCAAAGCCCGCCTTCCACTTTGCGTGCCGGTGTCTGTACGACCGTGCCCGATATGTGATCGAGGCATCCCTGTGCTGCAAAACGGCACACCGGTCCAGAGCGGAGTTGACGGACCAGGGACTTTTTGGAGATGTTCGGGAAGGAATGAGGAGCGTGCGCCGCTAACAGTCGCTCCAGAACACCCGCCAGTGGGAATCCGAAGCCCATTCCCGCATCCGCATACGGGATCCTGGGAAGATTGGCACAGCCCTGGCCGACGAGCTCCCGGCACGAGATGCTGCCGGGGCAACACAGGAGGGGGATATGACGCATTCTGAAGAGGTTCTTTCTCCGGATTTTGAGTTGTTCGGGCTGAAACGGCCCGGTTCCGGAGCCTTCACACCACCTGCCCCGCCGCGACGGGAGACCATCTCTCTTGAGCTGAGCCTGATCACCCCGATGTTCGGCGGCAGCACCGAGGCCGGACAGGTGGATCCCGACAGGCCTGTAAACGCAAAGTCCATCCGCGGACACCTGCGGTTCTGGTGGCGGGCCTGCCGCGCCGGCCAGTTCGCTTCGGCGGAGGACATGTTCCGGCGTGAGGCTGAGATCTGGGGCGCCGCCGGTGAGTATGGTACCGATGGCAAGCCTGTGCTCGGGCAGGGGGCGGTGGACCTGGAGGTGGCAATCAAAGAGAGAGGACAACCCGTTCCCTGTGCCACCTATCGGAAACAAAAGCGCGACCCCACACAATACCAGAGTATGCCGCAGTTCAATGATGAATATCCAGCATACGCCCTGTTCCCCTTTCAAGGCAAGCTCGCCAAAGACCGCCGCGGAATTGAGGTACCGCCAACGAAATGCCTGGAAAGACTAACATTCGTATTGCGGCTTAGCGTTCCCGGGGGAGTTCGGGAAGAGGTAGATTGTGCGCTTCGGGCGTGGATCCTTTTCGGAGGGGTGGGAGCCCGTACAAGGCGCGGTTGCGGAGCTCTTGCCCAGGCACCACCGTCCGATAAATGGCTTCATGGCTTGGCCGACTTGTTCTCCCCGCACGGACGGGCGGAATGGGCAATGTTTCCACAGCTTGGAGGCTCCTGCGTGCTACTCGGAGAGCGGCAGAACCATTTGCAGGCCTGGAGCACAGCAGTCAACCTGATGCGGGATTTCCGCCAGAGACCGGACTTTGCCCGCAATCCCGGCCGAGACAATCGCCCGGGCCGCAGTCGCTGGCCAGAACCAGATAGCATCCGCGACGTCAGGAGGCAATGGGCAGAAGGCCACGAACCCTCTCACCCCGCACGTCCGTTCTATCCCCGCGCGGATTTAGGTCTGCCTATTGTCTTTCATTTCAAAGATGGCAACAGAGGAGATCCCCAAGACCCTGACCCCACGCTGGAGGCAGCAGGAAAAGACAAGACGAGAATGGCCTCAGCTATCATTCTCAAACCTGTAGCTATATCCGAGAGCCAGTCCGTTCCGCTGGTTCTGCTGCTCAACACACCGCATATCTACGATGAGGCAGCACCGGGGGCCAAGCTAAAGGAAGTGCGCGGACAATCTATTGCTAGAACTGAGCTCTTAAATGCTGCAAAGGCTGGCCAGGTGGCACCGATGAAGGGTGAGCCCGACGTGAGAAAGGCGTTCCTGAATTTCGCGAGAAACAACTTTCATGTTGAAAGGGAGGTGATTCTGTAATGACATACCTCCTTTCCATCTCCATCGGGCCGGTACAGGATTTCATCGCGGCGGCCAGGAAGACCCGGGATCTCTGGGCAGGTTCTTACCTGCTCAGCGAGGTATCCCGCGCAGCGGCTCAGAAGCTGGAAAAGAACCAGTGCCAGCTGGTTTATCCCTCCCCCAAGACCGTTGCAAACAGAGCTCTTTCCGTGCCTAACAAGATTCTGGCCATCGCGCCGGAGGGGGCATCACCGGCAGACCTGGCCCAGAAAGCATCGTGTGCAGCACAAGCGCAATTGTGCGATTTCCTCAATAAGGCGCTGCAGAACGTCTGTGACCAATATCCCCACATTGATAAAGAGGTCTGCTGCAACCAAATTGGGTCCTTTTTGGAGCTCTACGCGGCCTGGTGGCCAATGAAGGACGGCAATCTCGCGGAAGCCCGCGAACAGGTGGAAGAGCTAATGGCCGGGCGCAAGGCGCTCCGGGACTTCGCAGCATCGGCAAGCAGCGCCGGCGTTCCGAAGAGCAGCCTGGACCCCGGCCGAGACGCAGTGCTTGATGGCCGTAAGGGGCAGGAACATAACCTGGACATCAAGCAAGGCGAGATGCTGGATGCGATATCCCTCACGAAGCGCTTCGGCCCTGCCCAGCGTTTTGTATCCACCGCGAGAGTTGCCGCCGACCCTCTGATCCGTAGAATGACAGGATCGCCAACTCTGAAGGAGCTGCTGGGACTCGCAGAGGAGATGCTAAAGCAGAAGAGTCAGCTCTGCACATCATTCTCCCCTGAGTCTTTCCCGCAATATGCTGCGTTCCCGTACGACACATCTCTGTTTTTTAGTGAAGGGCGAGAGGAGGTAGCCGAGGATCCGGCAAAGGACCAGGCCCAACAGTTCACGAACGTGCTGAACCGCTTTCTTCACGATCACGATCTGCCATTACAACTGCCAGCCTACTACGCCATCCTGGCCGCCGACGGCGATGGGATGGGCCAGAAAGTCTCCGAGAAGGCGCGCATCGGAGGCGCCGAGGAGTTGACCAAGTTCTCCGAGTGCTTGTCGGACTTCAGCGCTGAGGTCCGGGAGATTGTGGAGGAAGGCCATAACGGCGCCCTTGTATACGGAGGGGGCGACGACGTCCTGGCATTCCTGCCACTGGACACAGCCCTGCCCTGCGCGGATGCTCTCCGGCGGAAGTTCAAAGCGATGACCGAGGGCACAATGTCGGTCGGCATCGCAATCGCTCACTATGCCGCCCACCTGCAAACGGCGGTGCGGTGGGCGAGAGAGGCGGAGCGAGACGCCAAGGCGCACCCGGGCAAGAATGCACTGGCTGTTCACCTGCACACGCGCACAGCCGGAGAGGAGCACGTGGCAGCCAGGCACAGTTGGGATGATGACCCGGTCACAAACCGCTGGAATCTCTGGACCAGCTTGCTGGCTCAGCGAAAACTGCCATCGCAGGCGGCATATCATCTGCGCCAGCTGGCCCGAGAGTTCAGGGGAATTGATGCGAACGACGTGCTTTACAAGGAGGCCGAACGGATCCTAAAGCGCAAACGCTCTGACTCCGGTGCTAAACAACTTGATGAGAAGGTTATCCAGGATGTCCTTGGAGCTGCCGGGGGAGCTGCCATAAAGCCCTGGACTCTCGACGCCGCCGTGAACGAGATCCTGATCGCCCGGAAGATCGGGCCGGCGCTCGCGTTGCCGGGGCGGAAAGGAGAGGAGGAGTGACGACCGAACTGTTGATACAGCCGCGTGACCCGCTTCTGTTCCGGGACGGGCGCCCCTTCACCGCCGATCCCGGAGCGATGGCGCAGTCTCTGGACTGGCCGATGCCTTCCACCGTGGCCGGAGCTGTGCGCACGCTGATCGGTAACGCAAACGGATTCGCCTGGCAGAAAGACGGCCCGCAGCTGGCCTTGCAGATCCGTATCTGGGGCCCGTTGGCTGTTGTGGAAGGCAAAGACGGAAAGTGCCGCATTTATGTGGCCGCTCCTGCGGACGTCCTGTGGTTCGAGGAAGGCAAATCGTCCGACGTTCTGCGCCCGCGCCGAACTCTGCCCGAAGGGGCGGGATGTACGATGCCCGCTGCCGGACTGATGCCAGTGAGCGTGAGCGCCAAAGAGAAGCCCTACACGCGGATCGCCAGCTGGCCGATGGATTCGGCTCTCTCCTTCCTGCTGGAAGGCAAGGTGCCCAACGCGAATGAGTGCATTGAGCGCTTCCCGCGGGAGGCTCGCACGCACGTCCGGATGAACGCACAGACTCTAACGGCTGACCCTGGCGGTCTGTTCTCGACGGAGTCGTTATGCATCCCTGACGTAACGATCCAACGGACAAACGCACGCCGCACCGGCCTGCTGGTCCGGGTATTGACGGATTACGAAGCTCCCCGCAACTGCTTCTTCCCGCTGGGAGGGGAAAGACGCGCCGCGATTGCGACAGACGGACAATTCCCGTGGCCGGAGCCGCCTGAAGGCTGGCCGGAGAAGCTGGCGAAAACCGTGTCCGGGAAGAAACGGATCAAGCTCCAGCTGGTAACGCCGGCGGTGTTTGCCAACGGATGGCGTCCGGGGTGGATCGGAGATGACCTGACTGGAACGCTTCCTGGAACAGCGATCCGGGTGAAGCTTGTCAGCGCATGCGTCCCCCGCCCTATCGGGTTCAGCGGGTGGGACTACGAAAAGGGCAAACCCAAAGCGGCAAGCTACGCCGCACCTGCGGGAAGCGTGTACTTTTTCGAGATCACGGGTGGTGATGTGGATGCCGAGGAACTCGGCAAGCTATTCCTTGCGCCGCTCTGTGACGAGTCTCGATTCAGTAACGATGGTTTTGGCCTGGCGTTGCCGGGTGTGTGGGATTACGCCGGAGAGGCACAGTGAGGAGATCCGATGGGTAACGCGATTCTTTTCTTCCACGCTCTGACTCCCGTTCACACCGGGACAGGGCAGGCTGTGGATGTGATCGATCTGCCAGTCGCCCGCGAGAAGGTGACAGGATGGCCTTACATTCCAGGGTCGAGCATCAAGGGGGTGCTGCGGGACGCAGCCGCAAAGGGGGACCAGCACAAGCGGGCGTTCGGCCCGGAGACGGAGAACGCAGCCGAATCAGCCGGGAATCTGCTGTTCTGCGACGCCAGGCTTCTGTGCTTTCCCGTCCGGTCTTTCAGCGGGGTCTTCGCCTGGGTCTCCTGCCCATCGGCCATAACACGGCTCGGCAGAGACTGCGCCGCTGTAGGACTCGAGGGGCCGCCAGCTTTCAAAGTCCCGCAGAACTGGTCTTTCGAAAGTGCGGCGCTGGCAGCGGACACTGCACTGAAGCAAGCAGATCGGGTGATCCTTGAGGAGTATGACCTGACGCCCGTCCAGGCGGACGTCTCCGGTCTCGCGGAGTTCATAGCCAAGAAGGTCTTTTCCGACCAGGGTGGGCAAGAACACTTCAAAAAGCGTTTCGTCGTCGTTCACGACGATATGTTCAGCACCCTTACGGATACCGCCACTGAGGTGGTCGCGCGCATTGCCCTGGATGACAAGAAAAAAGTGGTCAGCAAAGGAGCGCTGTGGTACGAGGAGGCCGTGCCTGCTGAGGCAATCTTCGTTAGCCCTCTCATCAATGCGGAACGGAACGGCGAGGACGACCTGATAGACTATCTGAAGAAGCAGAAACTCTCGCCTGTCCAGATCGGTGGAAACGCCAGTGTGGGCCGAGGCCTGATGCGGGTGGTACTGAACGGCTGCGAGCTGACCGGAGGACAGTGAAATGAGCAGGCAGCAAGATCTGATGGGGCAGGCGATCGAGCACATCACGGCACACGCGGCTGATCACGAGGATCGCCGCAAAATCTACGGTGGGCTCTACCACAAGCTGCCTGTGCTTATCAGGACGTGCGGGCTGTGTCAGGCACTCGCGTTCGTGAACTCCAAGACGCAGGCAGATGATGACAGAGGCTCGGCGCATCAGGCGGTGATGAGCGATGTTACACAAGTGCTTACCCGGTACTGCGGCGTGACTCTCCAGCAGGGTGACAAAGGGGGAATTCTGAGCGCCGTTCGTAGACTGAATTCCCGGCAGTACGCCCTCGCGACACGCATTCTTCTGCAGTCATTGGTCTTCCACAAGCGATTCGCGGAATCCATACTGGGAGTCGAGGCCACCGATTACACAGCAGAGGAAAATGCTGCAAAAGAAAAGGAGGTGTAGTTCCGATGCGCGAGGGTCTGGCGCACTTCAAGACGTCGCATGCCGGGCTGCTCCTTGAGCGGCTCGTCCCGGATCTGAGCGACGCCGCAAAAAAGCCCGAAAAAATCGCCACACTAATCAAGACCGTTGAGGATTGGGACGGCAGCGACCTTTATCGCGACGCATTCAGCCTGTTCCGGGCAAGGCTGCAAGAACTGCCGAACATCGTGCTCAAAGAGCTCTCCGTCACGGACCGGGTGATTGTGGGGCTGGGCGCTGAGAATCCGATGGAGACATCCATCACCCTGAACCGGCTGTACGGTGTTCCCGTCATCCCCGGATCGGCGCTGAAGGGTGTTGCCCGGCGATATGCCAAGTTGTTCGCACTTGAGGAAAAGGACAAAGCCGGAGACTACGCAAAGCAGATCCAGTTCCTGTTCGGGGACCGTGACTGGGGCGGCAGGATCACGTTCTTCGACGCCTGGTGGGTGCCAGGTGAGCCACCGCTCTGCAAGGACGTGATCACCGTCCATCATCAGCAGTACTATACGACGAAAGGCAAGGAGTCCCCGACCGACTTCGATGATCCTAACCCGGTGAGCTTTGTCAGCGCTAAGGGTGCTTTCCTGTTCGCCGTGCAAGGGCCTACCCGGGAATGGTCGCAGCTGGCGATGGCCCTCCTTCAGGGCGGACTCTGTCATCTGGGGGTCGGAGCGAAAACCAGCAGCGGCTACGGCCGGTTCCGGGACGATACAGACGATACGGCGGATTCTGAGGTACTTTCAGGCTCTGCCATTGAACTCGAGGAGGATCAACTTCCACCCACACAACCCACGAGCGCCTTCGTAAAAAAGGTAAAATCGGTCGCGAAAGCCGACTTCAAGTCCAGGTCAGGAGCACTGTTCCAGGAGTGGGAAAAGCTCACGGACTCGGCGGAGAAAGAAGAAGGGGCCAAAGCCCTCCTGGAAAAGGTCGCTGAACACCCTGGCTTTGACAAAAAGGACGGACAAACAAAGCCCTGGGTCCAGAAGTTACGCGACTATGTGGGACAGGGTTGAGCAAGAGAGCCCGACGGGGTCGGGGCTAAAGTTCGAGTGAACCAAGAAGGCACTGCAAAGAATGGCTGCTGCGCTTGTTGCGACGGTGGGTAATACCCCTGCTCCGATCGTCAAAGCTGTGGAAGAAGTCTGCAGTGAGGAAAACGAGGTACACGTTTTCCTTATCTATGGGCGTCCCTTCGACGGCCAGGATCCCTCGCCGTTCGATATTGCAATGCAGGTAGCCGATGCCGCAAGGTCCCTTGGCGCGACTCCACATACTCCCTACCAGATAGACAATCCGGAGGAACTGGACACCTGTCTGGCCGTCACCCGGCAAGTCTTCTCCGAAGTGGCAAGCTTCGAGCGGGTGGTCGTCAACTTCACGGGTGGCACGAAGCCTATGTCAGCCGCTGCTGTACACGTCGCTCTGTCCAGCCCCATCAGCGGCCAGCTATTCTGCGACTACACGGGAGGTCAAACCCGGGAGAAAGGGACCGGACGCGTCGTCCCAGAAGCAATGCAGCTCAGACGCAGCGAAAGAACGTGGACTGACGAGCAGATCCGTCTTGTTATTGAAGCTCTGGGGTCCTGCAACTATCCTCGCGCCAGCGTCTTGTCGAGCGGTCTCCCGGACAGAGGCAGAGCGTCCTTTGTGAAAGAGGCGGCGCAGTCGCTGGCTCTTTGGGATGCTTTTCTCTATGAAGAAGCAGCTAACCGGCTCGCACGCCAGCACGCAGCGGCTAACGCATTGCTGGATGATGCCGAAGTTGAGAGCCTGGCAGGATGCGTCCTGAGACTTCACGAAGCGGGCCGCATTCTGGCACCTGCGGTGAGGGAACTTCGTAAAGCGGAGCACGGAGGCATCCCGAGCCTCTCGGAGGAAGCTCAGGCGTTGCTCATTGCGGATGCCGTGGAGAACAGCCGGCGTAAGCTAACAAGCGGGGAGGCGACGGAGGCGGTGCTGCGAGCCTACCGGGCTGTGGAGGTCGCAACGCAGATGGGCCTCATCCGCCTAGGGATAAACCCGTGGAGACCTGACTGGAAGGCGCTGGAACCGGCCATCTGCGAGCGGATCCGCAAGCGGCTGCGGCGCGACCTCCCCGACCAGCTTGCCCTCGCAAGCGGACTGGATGTTCTGAGAGAGTGCGGCTTCCCGGCCAGCCCGGACTTCGACCGGAACGTCCGGGATCTCCAGCAGATGCGTAACCGCAGCTTCCTGGAACACGGCTACCAGAGCATCGGCCGTGAAGACGCCATCCGGCTGCACTCGGTTGCCGCAGACCTCTGCGCTCAGCTGTCCGGTGCTGACCTTCAGGGCCTTTTGCAACGGGTGCGTCATCTCGGCCCAGGGGATACGGAAACCGCCTGATGCTCGCAGCGTTCGATATTCGACTCAGTCCGGCAGCTGATGCGTCGCTTCCCCACCCCTGCGCGCACCAGGTTCACGCGGCTCTGCTCGCTGCGGTCAATCGAGTTAATCCCGAGCAGGCCAGGGCACTTCATAGCGATGCGCAGGTAAAGCCATTTGCCATCAGTACGCTCTGGCCCCGCATCCGCATCCGGGCGACCACCTTGGAGGTGCCAAAGGACACTGAATGCCGCGTGCGCCTCGTCACCAACGCCTTAGGGCAATCATCCCTGGGGCGACGGCTGGTCGAAAAGGATTCCGATGGCAATACCGCGGAAGGAAAATCGTGACATGAGAGAGCTTGTCGTCAGCGTGGGAACATCGCTACTCGGCAACTGGCGGGGATCCAAACGTACACAGGAACATCGTGCGGAGGACCTTCCAGACTGCCAGACGCTCTTGGATTGGGTCGGCCAGCAGCCTCCCGAAAAGGCCTCTGCAGAGACCCACACGCTTTTCCGGCTTCCGCTTGAAGCAGACGACAGAGTTCACCTTCTGCACAGCAGCACAGAGGAAGGGCGGTTGTGCGCGCACGCGCTGGAACGCCATTTTTCACCCCGGTGCCGCGAGTGCAGATCTGTGGAGATACCATACCTGTCCTACAGCGAGCCACACTTTGCAGACCGGGGTCTTCGAGAGCTGCTCTCTGCCGCATTCAGGATCATCCGCCACGCCCGGCGCAACGGCCGTACTGTGGAGATCTGCGCCACCGGTGGCTTCAAGCCCGAACTGGCCTATCTCAATGTGGCAGGACTGCTGGCGGAATGCCCAGTCCACTACGTCCACGAGCGCTTCGCGAGTCTGATCACCCTGCCTCCGCTGCCGGTGGACTGGGCAGCGCATCTCGACGAGCAAAGCATTGAGTTCCTGCAATGGCTGGACTCCGACTTCAGGAATGAACAAGAGACAGAAGCCCGTCTGAAACAGCTTCCCCGCCTGCGTTCACTGGTCTCCTTCGAAGCCGAAGGCTGCACTCTGTCTCCTGCCGGGCTTGCGCTGCTGGAGGCGTGGCGCGAGCGGACCGGTGTCGAACCAGAAGTCCATCTGTCCGATTC
The DNA here is from genome assembly GCA_037478975.1 of Armatimonadota bacterium. Lineage (GTDB taxonomy): Bacteria > Armatimonadota > UBA5829 > DSUL01 > DSUL01 > CALCJH01. The sequence goes on along the minus strand of JBBFLP010000112.1, from coordinate 456 downwards.
CGGAAGGGCAGTGCAGGAGAAGATAGACATCAGCACCGTGCACCATCACCGTCCGTCCGGCTCAGACGAGGCTGTGAAACGCATTGCCAGCCTGCCCTTTGTCGCCCGTATCTCCTATCGCGACGGGCTGCCGGCCTGCGAGAACAGCGCGGCCGTTCTGGATGCTTCCCGCGGCCTCCTTCGCGTACGTCTTTCGGACGGCCAGTCCGGCATCGAGCTTCTTGTAGAGACCACTGCGGCCGACGAAGCCAGTGCGCAGCGGGCGGCGCAGCTGGTCCAGGAAGCTGTGGATAACTGACTCACCCCACAGACTCACCGCAGCACTGCTGCGGCAAAACAACTGATGTCCCGCCCCGAGACAGGCCCTTTTCCTTGTAACGTAGGGTGGTGTGGCACCCCTCCGTTACAAGGAAGTCTCAATCCTCATCCTCACCGGCCTCGAAAGGCCGGTGCAAC
>JBBFLP010000111.1:4825-9916 GCA_037478975.1 Armatimonadota bacterium | reverse complement strand
CTGGTGGTAATGTATCTCTATGTCTGCAATCCGGTGGAGTTCCGCTGATGGAAGGCAGGATCTGACATGCGTCTCACTCTTTTCTTGATCATCGCCGGGGTTCTGATGTCTGCGGGCCGGGCGCCCGTCAGCGCTGAGCAGAACAGCGCCGCAGCGGCCGCGGCGATTGTGGAGCGGATGGCTTCCGGGGACTTCGCTTCGGTGCACGCCCGATTTGACGCCACCATGCGTGCTTCGCTGACAGAAGAAGCGCTGGCCAGCGTCTGGGCAGCTGCTGTGGCACAGTTCGGGAGTTTCCAGAGCCAGTCGCCCGCAAGAGTCTCCCGCACCGGACAATATGACGTGGCCATCGTTCCGTGCCGGTTCCAGCGGGGCGAACTGGACGTACAGATCGCGCTGGACTCCGCCGGGCGCATCGCCGGGCTCTATCTGCTGCCTCCCGGATCCGCCTCCGGGGAGGCGCAGCCCTCTCAGCCTCCGGAGCCTGCGCCTGCCGTCGGGGAGGCACGGGAGGAGCAGGTAACGGTGGGGAAAGGCGAATGGGCGCTGCCGGGCACTTTGACGCTCCCTGCTGGCAGTGGTCCGTTCCCGGCAGTCGTGCTGGTCCACGGGTCCGGGCCGCAGGACCGGGATTCCATCGTAGGCGCCTGCAAGCCGTTTCGCGACCTGGCAGGGTCACTTGCGGCCCGGGGGATCGCGGTTCTGCGCTACGAAAAGCGCACGAAGCAACACGCTGCGAAGATGGCGGCGTCTGCAGGTTCCATCACGGTGCGCGAGGAGACCATTGACGACGCTCTGGCGGCCGTTGCGTTGCTGAAGAAGCATCCCTCCATCAACCCGCAAAGGATCTTCGTGGCCGGCCACAGTCTGGGCGGCATGCTGGCTCCTCGTATTGCGGCTCTGGATGCCGACATCGCGGGAATCATCCTGATGGCGGCGAACGCCCGCCCGGTTCCCGAACTGATCCTGGAGCAGCTCGCTTACCTCCGGTCGCTGGGAGGACCAGAGGCGGAGACAGCGGGCCAGGAGCTGGAGCGGGCGATGAAGGCAGCGGAGAGGATCGCCAGATCCTCCGGAGACAGCCCGGCCAAGCCCGAAGAGTGGCTGCTGGGCGTCCCGGACAGCTACTGGTTGCAGCTTGCGAAGTATGACCCTCTCCTGACGGCGAAGCAGTTGAAGCAACCGATGCTGATACTGCAGGGCGGCCGGGACTATCAGGTGACAGAGAAGGACTTCAACCTGTGGAAGGGCGCGCTGGAAGGCAAAGCAGGCGTCGCCTTCAAGACATATCCACGCCTGAACCATATCTTCGTGGAAGGCGAAGGCAGGTCCACACCGCAGGAATATACCCGGCCCGGTGTAGTGTCCGATGAGGTGGCGGCGGACATCGCATCGTGGATCCTCCGGCAGCAGCCCCGGCGTTAGTGAGGCGCTCCCTCATCCCAGCGCCGCGCGGATCTCTTCTAGAACGTCCGGATCGGGCTCGCGTGTGAGGCGTTTCTGCAGGATCTCCAGGCCCCTCGGGTCGCCGATCCGGCCCAGAGCCCACGCTGCGTGAGCCCGCACTACCGTGCTGGGGTCGTGAAGCGCCTTCAGCAAGACCGGCACGGCTGAGGGGTCGCCGATGTTTCCCAGGGCAACGCAGGCGTTGCGGCGGAGGCGGTTTCGCCCGATCCATCCGGGAGAACCCTCCTTCAGAGAGGTCTCGAACTCGGCCTGTGTCATCTCCAGCAACCGGATGAGATCCGGAAAAGCCGGCACCGGCCCGGGCTCGAAATGTGAGGGATCGCCCGGAACAGCCGCCGCGTTCTGGGGACAGACTTCCTGACAGATGTCGCAGCCGTAGATCATCGTGCCCATCAGGGGGCGCAGCTCGCGCGGGATGATGCCGCTCATCTGAGTGAGGTGCGATATACAGCGGTTCAGATCTATCTCGAACGGCGAGACGATGGCTCCAGTGGGGCAGGCCGCCAGGCAGAGCTCGCAACTGCCACAACGGTGGTCCGGAGAAGGTTCATCAAAGGGCAACTCCACGTCGGTGACGATCTCCCCGAGGACCACCCAGCTCCCGGCCTCTCCCGTGAACACGCAGGCGTTTTTCCCGGCCCAGGCCAGGCCGCTCGCCAGCGCGGCGGCGCGGTCCATCAGCGGCCCCGTATCGCACAGGATACGCGTGGCGCACCCGGGGACCAGTTCCTTCAGACGGGCCTCTACCACCGAGAGCTTCTCCCGCATTACAAGATGATAATCCCTGCCGCGGGCGAATCGGGCGATCACTCCGCTCAGGCTCCCTGGCGGGGGTGCAGGTGGCTCCGAGGGCCGCAAGTACGACAGCGCGCAACAGATGACGGACTTCGCTCCGGGCAGCAGGGTGTCCGGGCGGCAGAAGCGCTCCTCACTGCCTTCCGTCAGCCCGTAGTGGCCCGCGAACCCTTTCGCCACGCGTTCGCGCAGACGGCGGGCAGCCTCCTCCAGCGGGCGCGCGGGCCCGATGGCCAAACCGGTGAGTCCGGCCCGGCTGGCGCACGCCCTGAGTTCGGCAACGATCCGCACGGCATCCATCATTTGAGCATTGTAACCCGGCCGGGGAGGAGCAGTAGGCAGGCGCGCAGAAACGGGCGATGGACGAGATACCCGGTGGACTCCGGTTCTACCGCCCGGAGAGCGTTTCTTGTGCCATAATCCCGACCCTGTGAGGAGCCCTGCCAAGAGTGCCTGAGAAAGTCGCCATCCTGATATCCAACGAACTCCGCCGCGACATCTTCGATGACGCCAGCTGGGAGAGCCTGCTGCGCGTTGCCGAGCCCGTCCTGCCCGGCGCCGGCGGACCGGTGACGGCGGAGATGGCGAGGGATCTTCTGCGGGGAGCCCGCGCCTGCATCACCGGATGGGGAAGCCCCGCCCTCACAGCAGACGTTCTGGCGGAGGCGGACTTGCTGGGCCTCATGGCACACGCTGCAGGAAGCGTGAAGGCGTTCGTGAGCGACGCGCTCTGGGACAGGGGCATCCGCGTGACCAGCGCAGCCCCGGCGCTTGCCATTGACGTGGCATGGACCACCGTCGCCCTGATGGCCCTGGCGAGGAAGAACGTGTTCCTGTTGCGGGAGCATATCCGCCAGGGCGGCTGGAAACCGATGCCGGGCTGGCCGTCCGGCGAGCTGTACGGCGCGGTGGTCGGACTGGTGGGCGCAAGCAACGTCGGCCGCCACGTGATCCGCCTTCTGGACGGCTCGGGAGCCAGGATCCTGCTCTACGACCCGTATGTGTCAGCCGAGGAAGCCGCCCGCCTGGGCGTGGAGAAGCGGGAAATACTGGAGGATCTCATCCGGGAGTCCGACATTGTGAGTCTGCATGCTCCAAAGCTGCCGGAGACTCACCACATGCTGAACGCCGGGAACCTTGCCTTGATGAAGGATCACAGCATCCTCATCAATACGGCGCGCGGCGCACTGGTTGACGAGGCGGCGCTGATCGAACTGCTGCGGACCCGTCCCATCTTCGCCTGCCTGGACGTCACGGACCCGGAGCCCCCCGCGCCGGACAGCCCGCTTCGGACGATGCCGAACGTCCTGCTGACACCGCACGTGGCGGGGTGCGTGGGAAGCGGTCTGAAGCGGCTGGGGGCGGCGGCCGCGGAGGAGGTCCGCCGTTTTCTGGCCGGCGAGCCGCTCACAAACGAGGTGACCCGCGAGATGCTGCCGCGTTTGGCCTAGCGGCTCAGGGGCGTCATTCCGCGTCCTCTTCCTCGATCCGTCCCGACCACAGGTATTTGCGGGTCTCTGCGACGATGACACCGTTCAGCAGAAGTAGCGACGCCAGGTTGGGGATGGCCATCAGGGCGTTAGCCGCGTCCGCGAATTCCCACACCAGCGGCAGAGCCGTGACCGATCCGGCCATCACCGCGCAGACCCAGAGCACGCGGTACGGCAGCACCGCCCGGCTCCCGAAAAGATACTCCACCGCTTTTTCGCCGTAGTAAGACCATCCCAGGATGGTGGAGAAGACAAAGATCGCCAGACCGGCGTTCAGGACCAGCGGACCGATATCGTGGAGCTGCGCGAAGGCCTGACGCGCCAGCGCGACTCCTTCGACACCCTCCTTCCAGTGTCCGGCGTTGACGATGACCAGGCCTGTCATGGCGCAGACCACCACCGTATCCCAGAAAGTGCCGGTGGAGGAGACCAGGGCCTGACGCACGGGGTTGCGCGTGCGCGCCGCAGCCGCCACGATGGGAGCGGACCCCAGCCCGGATTCATTGGAGAAAAGTCCGCGCGCAATGCCGTAGCGCGCCGCTCCGGCAATGACTCCTCCCAGAAAACCTCCTGCCGCCGCGCCGGGGTCGAACGCCATCCGCACAATGAGCGCAAGCGTGGCCGGCAGAGTGCGGTAGCCGGCAGTCAGGATGAGCAAACACCCCAGAACGTAGAACGCCGCCATGAACGGCACTAGAACCTCGCAGACGCGGGCGATGGAACGGATGCCGCCCAGAATGGTCAGGCCAGTCAGCAGCGTAAGCACTGCGCCCACCACCCAGGCGGCCCGGCCGTCGGACGTGATCTCGGCCGCCATAGACGCCACCGCGTTCGCCTGCACCATATTGCCGATGCCAAAGGCCGCGACAGCCGTGAAGACGGCGAACAGCACACCAGCCCACCTTGCGGCCAGGCCGCGCTCCAGGACATACATGGGTCCGCCCGCCATTGCGCCCGATTGCGTCCTGACTCGATACTTCACCGAAAGGAGCGCCTCGGCGTATTTGGTGGCTATCCCGAAGACCCCGGTCAGCCACATCCAGAGCACCGCTCCCGGCCCTCCAAGCGAGACCGCCGTAGCAACCCCGATGATGTTTCCCGTACCGATGGTGGCAGCCAGAGCCGTGGTCAACGCGCCGAAGTGGCTGACATCACCCTCGGCCTCTGCTCCTCTCCGCAACGAAAGACGGATGGCCAGCGGCAGGTAACGCTGGATGAAGCCCAGCCGGAACGTCAGGACAAGGTGCGTGCCGAACAGCAGGACCAGCATCGGCGGCCCCCAGAGATAGCTGTTCAGGACACCCAGAGCGTTGTGCAGGCTTTCCAATCTCCCTCCAAG
>JBBFLP010000111.1:0-4725 GCA_037478975.1 Armatimonadota bacterium | reverse complement strand
CTGGCGGGGAAGCCCGCTGGCGCTGCTAATGAGGACGTCAAAGTCACGATATCGGCCGCTGGCAGCCCAATAGAGCGGGTGCTGCAGCAGATGACGGAGCTGGCGGGCATCGAATTCCTGCTGGAGCCCGGCGCGTCCGGATCCGTCACTGTGAATCTGGAGAGGACGCCTCTTGAGGCCGCGCTGGGTGCGATCACGCGCTCGGCTGGTCTGGAATGGTCGCGCCTGCTGGTGCCGAAGGACGCGACCCTGCGCCAGATCCAGGATGCCTTTAACGCCGTGCGCTACGCTCCGAAAGCGAGCATTGTGGTAGACGCAAGCCCCACTCAGCCCGCCGCGGGGGTTCTGACGGGGAAGGAGTTGGAAGCAGCCTGGAAACAGCCCTCCGCGCTCGGGATGAAGGAGGTTTACTGGGTGCACCGGCCGCGGGTCATTGTGGCGGAGCCGGAGGAGAAGCAACCGGCGGAACAACCCAAACCTGAGGAGGAACCCGCATCGCCGGAAAACGTCTACCGCAGTGTGACGAAGTCGCTTTCGGCCCTGCCACCCGAGCAGGCCTATGCCCTGCTGATGCGCGTCACCGATGAGGTGGTGGCCGCAATGGAGCCCGGCTCAATGGCGGGGCTGACCGCGGGACTGCCTGTGGAGCCGTCGTTCCTGCCGCCTCCCCCCCCGCTGCAGGGCCCGGTACGGCTGACCCCCGGACCTGGCCGTCCCACCATCCGGATGGGTCCTCCCGGGTTCGACCCGGTCATCCGGTATCCGGGGTTCTACTACTGGCCTTACTGAGCTTTGCTCAAGAAGCGCTTCAGGCCACAAAGCGGAAGTCGCGCTCCTCGGTGAGCCCGGCAGAGCGCATCCATTCCCTGATGTCCTCCCGCGCTCCCGGAGCGCCCACGGCGCACAGAGTCAGCCATCCCTCACCGCGGCGCTGCAGGAACTCTTCAGGCGTCCACACGGGGCATCCGTGGATGACCTTGCCGAACTTGCGCGGATCCAGATCCACGAACGCTTCCGGCTGCCGTCCGTGCTTCTGCAGGCAGAGCACGAACCGTTTGCCCACGTCTCCCGCTCCCCACACGATGAATGGCCTCATGCCGGCCAGATCCGTCAGACACAGATGGCGGACCTTCAGCTCCCGCAGCGCGCCGATGCTGTAAGCCGGATGCGTGCGGGATGCCCGTCCGGGCCTGTCGGTCCATTCCACCACTTCCTGCGGCACTTTGGCGGCGGCAAGCCCCCTGCGGTAGAGACGGAGGACCAGGTCATAGTCCTCCGGCACAGGCTCAAGCGTGTAGCCACCCATCTCCACCAGCAGACTGCGGCGCAGGAAGAACGTGGGGTGCGGCACCGGGCAGTCCACCAGGAGATCGCGGCGGATCTCCTCCGGCGTTACCACGCTGTTGACCCACTGCACGAAGCGCTCCATCCCCGTGGTATTCGGCATCTGCGCGGGATCCGCCACGTGCCGGACCAGCCCGCCAGTCAGGGCGATCTCCGGATGGGTCTGCGCGAACTCCAGTTGCGCCTCCAGCCGGCCAGGCAGCATCCGGTCGTCGGCGTCCATCCGGGCGATCCACTCTCCGCAGCAGACGGCCAGACCGGCGTTCAGGGCCGCGGAGATGCCCCTGCGGCGCCTGCGCAGGACACGCACGCGGTGATCCCTCCGCCGCCAGCGCTCCAGCATCTCCGGCGTGCCGTCCGTTGACCCGTCGTCCACGCACACAAGCTCCCAGGCGGTGAAGGTCTGCCCCAGGATGCTGGCGAGCGACTCCTCCAGCGTGTCCGCGGCATTCCAGACAGGCATCAGGATGCTGACCACGGGCTCAGACATGGCGGGATCAGAGCACAAATGAAGCGGGGCGCGTCAGACGCGCCCCGCAATACGGGCAGAACAGGCTGCCTGGCAACATTGCTCAGGCGTGCCAGTCCACATTCTTGACTTCTTTCGCGTAGCGCTCGATGAACTCACGGCGGGGCTCCACCTTGTCGCCCATCAGCACCGTGAAGATCTCGTTCGCCTCGACGGAATCCTCCAGCGTGACCTGCAGCAGATCACGCTTCTCGGGATCCATGGTGGTCTCCGCCAGGTGCTCCGCGTTCATCTCGCCCAGTCCCTTGAAGCGGCTGACGGTCACATCTTTGCGCTTGATCTGCCGCAGCACCTCCTGCAGCTCCTCTTCGTTCTTGCAGTACCACTGCTGGTCTTTACCTGCTTTCACCCGGAACAGAGGCGGCTGCGCGATGTAGACGTGTCCGCGCTCGATGAGCGCCGGCATATACCGGAAGAAGAAGGTGAGGAGCAGGGTACGGATGTGATCCCCGTCCACATCGGCATCTGTCATAATGATGATCCGGTGATAACGGAGCTTGGAGATGTCGAACATCTTGGCCTTGCCGTTGCCGTGCCCGTTTCCTCCGTTTCCGTTCTCACCGTTGCCGTTTTCACCGTTCTCGTCCAGCTCCTCTTCGGTGGTGCCCAGAGCAGGAGTGGAAATGCCAGTGCCAAGCGCCGCGATCAGCGCCTTGATCTCGTCGTTTTCCAGCGCCTTGTCTATACGCGCCTTCTCGACGTTCAGGATCTTGCCTTTCAGCGGAAGGATGGCCTGTGTGCGGGCATTGCGGGCCTGCTTGGCGGATCCGCCCGCGGAGTCACCCTCCACCAGATAGAGCTCAGCCTTGGCCGGGTCGCGCTCGGTGCAGTCGTGCAGCTTGCCCGGCAGAGTGCCGCCGGACAGCGCGTTCTGGCGCTTGACGGCCTCCGCAGCCCTCCGCGCCGCCTCCCGTGCCCGGGCCGCCGTGATGGCCTTCTCCACGATCTTGCGGGCCACCGACGGGTTCTCATCCAGGTAGTGCGTCAGCTCCTCACCCACGATGGAGTTGACGATTCCCTCAACGTCCTGATTTGCCAGGCGCACCTTGGTCTGCGACTCGAACTGCGGATTGACGATCTTGACCGCGATCACGCAGGTCAGCCCCTCGCGGACATCATCGCCGGAGAAGTTGGCGTCCTTCTCCTTCAGCATCCCGGTCTTACGGGCGTAGGCGTTCAGCACGCGGGTGAGCGCCGTCTTGAAACCGGAAAGGTGCGTCCCGCCGTCCTGGGTGTAGATATTGTTGGCGAAGGTGTAGATCAGCTCCTGGTAGCCGGCGTTGTACTGCAGGGCCACCTCCACCTCGGTGTCCTCGCGGGAACGGCGGATGTAGATGGGCTTGTGCAGAGGATCCTTGTTGCGGGAAAGATCCTCCACAAACGCCTTGATCCCCTCTTTGTGATGGAATTCCAGCGTCTCGCCCGTGGTCTCATCCGTGAAGGTCAGGCGGACCATGGGGTTCAGGTAGGCCAGGTGCCGCAGCCGCTGGATCAGGATGTCCCGGTGGTAGACGATGGGCCCGAAGATCTCCTCATCGGCCAGCCAGGTAACCTTCGTGCCGGTGGTCTTGCTCTTCCCCACCACCTCAAGATCGCTCTTGATCTCGCCTCGCTCAAAGCGCTGCCGGTAAACCTTACCGTCCCGGCGCACCTCCACCACCAGCCACTCGGAAAGGGCGTTCACCGCGGACACACCGATGCCGTGCAATCCCCCCGAGAACTTGTAGCCGCCGCCTCCAAATTTGCCGCCGGCGTGCAGCATGGTCATGGCGACGGTGACACCGGGCAGGCCCGTATCCTTGTGGATGTCCACGGGGATGCCGCGGCCGTTGTCCTCCACGGTGATGGACTTGTCTGCGTGCAGAGTGACATCCACGCGGGTGCAGTAACCGGCCAGAGCCTCGTCAATGGAGTTGTCCACCACCTCCACGAACAGATGGTGGAGCCCACGGGTCCCCCGGTCGCCGATGTACATATCCGGGCGGCGGCGGACTCCTTCCAGGCCCTTCAGGACGGTAATGTTATCTGCGCGGTAGTGGCCTTCTACTCTGGTGACGGCCGGGGTTTCCGCAGCGGGGTCGAGGACTTCCGGTTCCTCCGGCTTAGCCGAGGGCTTCTCTGCCATAAACTGCTTTCCTCCGCTCTATGATAGCACAAACCGCGTTTCCCGGTCAAATTACCGGCAGAGCGCGACGGATTGCGGTCATTGTTGACTGTCCGGGTCCGGGTGGGCTATACTGCTCCGGTTCAGGCACGTTTGCAGGGAAGCATTCGCACGACAGCGGGCCGCTCCGGGAGATCTCCCGGCTGCCCGGCCTCGACCCCCATTGCGGGATCCAGCGCCCCGGCGCGGACCGGGGACATCTTCCAGAGGAGAGCGTCATAAACACTATGGCACGACCCAGGATTCAGGCGGAGGTCCGCCCGGAACTGACTAAGAGCGCGAAAAAGACTTTGCGCGCCGCCGGCATCGTGCCCGCGGCGGTCTACGGCAGCAAGGTGGAGGGCTCCATCCTCGTCCAGTTGAAGCTTGCCGATCTGACACGGGCGGTCAAGGAGGGCGGGGAGAACGTCATCATTGACCTGGAGATTCAGGGCAACGGCTCCAAAAGCATACCCGTGATGGTCCACCAGGTGCAGCGCGACCCGCGCACCCGGCGCATCCTGCACGTGGACCTCAGAGCCATCTCGCTGGACGAGAAGGTCACCACCACCGTCCCGGTGCACCTGGAAGGGGAGCCGGTGGGTGTGAAGCAGGGCGGCATACTCGACCAGCTTCACAGCGAGATCACCATCACGGCCCTGCCGCAGGACATTCCCCCGCATATCACTCTGGATGTCTCCGGGATGCA
>JBBFLP010000110.1:0-9924 GCA_037478975.1 Armatimonadota bacterium | reverse complement strand
CGCGAGGGGCAATCGGTTCAGCAACGCCGGACTTGCGCTGCTTCTGAGACAGCAGAAAGGAGAAAAGGTTCCAACTTGCTCGTTCCACTTCTATTACGATTTCTTCACATGAATTGTTCCGGTATCTTTCAGGCCTGCCGGCGGGTGGTCCACGCAGGAAGGGACATCGGGTCCGGAGCTCGAAGCGGTGGTCACTATGCAGCTTGAAGACAACCTGGGAGACATCATCGGAAAGGCCAGACGGGGACTGGGGCTTGATATCCAGACCCTGGCGGCGCGGACCGGCATCAGCGCGCAGGATCTCGGCAAGATCGAATCATATGAGCTGACTCCGCCGGACGAAACGCTGGAGCGGCTGGCCGCGGCGTTGTCACTCAAATACGCTGCGCTCGCGAGAATCGCCGCCGGAAGCTACGCGCCCCGGACGGAACCGCTGGAGCGATGGGGCTGCATCCGCCGCATCGAGTCCCGGTATGGTGGCTTGAGCGTCAACGCGTATCTTGTCTGGGACGATACCAGCCTTCACGCCGCGCTCTTTGACACAGGAACAGACTTTGCGGCAATCAGGCGCGCGGTGGAAGATCTCGGACTCAACCTCCGGTTCGTGGGACTGACGCACACCCACGGCGACCATATCGCCGTCCTGGAGCAGGTGCGAAGCGCCTTCTCGCCGGTGGTGCTCTGCTCGCCTGCGGAGCCCGTTCCGGGAGGTCAGGCGGTGAGAGAGGGGGACGTTGTGGAAATGGAATCCCTCTCCATCGAGATCCTGGAGACGGCCGGGCACAGTCCGGGCGGCTTGACCTTTCACGTCACCGGCTTCCGGAACGCTCCCGGAGCCGCAGCCACGGGGGATGCCCTGTTCGCAGGATCCATCGGCGGAGCCAGAGTCTCCTATGAACGGCTGCTCGCCAACGCGCGGGAGAAGATCCTGATGTTGCCAGAGGACACCCTGCTGTTGCCGGGCCACGGTCCGCTGACCACCGTCGGGCAGGAGAGAGAGAACAACCCCTTCGCAGCCTGAAACTTCCGGAGACCCTGCACACACCCCGTTTTTGACCCACGTCAAGGTTTTCCGGCGGCTGCTGACGCATATTCAGGAGGAAACTGGCAACCGGGAGGGTGAATCACCCTCTCAACCGATAGCGGAGTCATCCCGGAAGCCTCCGCGCCCGGAGATAGCGATACCATGACGGTCACCGCGATGCAGAAACTGGCAGCAGCCCTGGCCGGACTGCTGGTAGGAACGGGAGGGTTCACCTTCCTGTATGCCCGCGGGTTCTCCTATCTTTCGGATAAGCCGGAGACCTGTGTCAACTGCCACGTCATGCGGGAGCAACTGGATGCCTGGTATGCCTCCAGCCATAGCTCGGCTGCAGTCTGCAACGATTGCCATACCCCCCACCCCAAGGTGGCCAAATACCTGGTGAAAGCCACCAACGGCATCAAGCACAGCACGTATTTCACCCTGGGCAACTTCCATGAGCCCATCCGCATAAGCTCGTCCAACCGGCGGATCGTGGAGCAGAACTGCCGCCGCTGCCACGAGCATCTGGTGGGGGCCATCCACGGGAGTCCCGACGAGCTTTCCTGCCTGTCGTGCCACGTGCGCGCGGGCCATCAGAGATAGCAAGAGAGGTCACGTCCATGGCAAACAAGCGCAACCTGGTCATCATCCTCGCCCTGGCCGCAATCCTGACCTTCGGAGTGCTGGCTTTGCTGGCCAACATCTTCGAGAAGAAGCAGGAAGCGCGCGACCGCTTCTTCAGGGTGGTGGAGATCGGGGAGTTCGAGACAGATCCGGCCGTGTGGGGCAAGAACTTTCCCGACCAGTACGACGCCTGGAAGAACACCACCACGGACTACGGGAACACGATGTTCGGAGGGTCAGGCAAGCGCGACAAGCTGGCCGAGAATCCGCGCCTCAAGGAGCTTTATGCCGGCTACCCGTTCAGCATCGAATATAACGACGAGCGCGGGCATGGGTGGTCGCTGGTGGACGTGAAGGAGATCAAACGCCTGGGCCAGAACAAGCCCGGCACCTGTATGAGCTGCAAGAGCAGCGACAACGTACGGCTGTGGAAGGAGATGGGACCGAGCGCCTTTTACAATACGAATATGTACAAGCTGGACGTGAAGCACCCCATCAGCTGCCTCAACTGCCACGACCCCAGCACTATGGATCTGCGAGTCGCCAATCCGGCGTTCATCGAGGCGATGGAGAAGCGGGGCGTGGACCTCAAGAAGGCCACCCGGCAGGAGATGCGCTCCTACGTGTGCGCGCAGTGCCACGTTGAATACTACTTCGAGAGCAAGAAGAACCCCATTCTGCACTTCCCATGGAAGCACGGCTACACCCTGGATGACATGGAGCGCTATTACGATGAGGAAGGCTTCTATGACTGGGTGCATCCGGAGTCCGGCGCGAAGCTCATCAAGATGCAGCACCCGGATTTCGAGCTGTGGAGCACCGGCATCCACGCACGCAGCGGAGTCTCCTGCGCGGACTGCCATATGCCGTTCAAGCGCGTGGGATCTCAGAAGATCTCGGACCACTGGGTGCGAAGCCCGCTGGTCAACGTCGCCGCCGCCTGCCAGACCTGCCACCGCTGGAGCGAGGATGAACTGAAGTCCCGGGTGATGGCCATCCAGGTGCGCACGCGCAAGCTGATGGACCGGTCCGAGGAGGCGATCATCTCCGCAATCCGCGCCATTAAGACGGCCAGCGACGCAGGCGCAGGCGACGCCGCGCTGGAGAAGGCCCGCAGTCTGCACAGGAAAGCGCAGATGCGCTGGGACTACGTACAGTCAGAGAACAGCATGGGCTTCCACAGCCCGCAGGAAGCCGCGCGCCTGCTGGGCGAGGCCATAGACTACGCCCGGCAGGCCGAGGTGGAGGCGATAAAAGCAAGCGCTGTGGGAGGAAAAACCGCGCGCACGGCGAAACGTCCGTAGACGCGTGGCAGGCTTCGACCTGACTGCATTGCCCGGAGGCTAAAGCCGGACGGGAGGCAAAGGCGAGAAGGTACAGGCTCTGCGCTTGCGCGTCCTTCATCAATGAAGATCAAGGAGGATGAGACAATGAAGCTGCAACGGCTGGCCCTAGCGCTGAGCCTGACCGCACTGATCTCCGCGTGCGTGGTGGGAAGCGTAACGGCGCAGGATGAGATCTCTCCGCGCGCCACACGGATGAACACGTTCCACGGCCCCACCGGACTGCTTCGGGTGCCGACGGCGTTCGTGGCGGTGCAGAACAATGCCCAGTACGGCGTTGCGCTGCGCGAGAACGAGCGCGCGGCAAGCGTCACCTACGGCATCACCGACTATGCCGAGATCGGCGCGACTATCGTGGATCAGGACGGGCGGAGCAACAAGGCCATCGTCTCCGGAAAGATCAACGTGATCCCGAGCAACATCGGGTGGTTCCAGCTGGGGCTGGGCGCCATTGATCCGTTCGACGTCTACGATGACAGCTATTACATCGTGGCCTCTACGGGCATCCTGGGAGCCCCGAAGGGACTTGAGGAGAAGAGCATCGGGCTGCGTCTGCACCTGGGCTACGGAACGGGGATCTACCGCGAGGATCCCATCGGCGGAGCCGAGCTGTTCCTGGACGAGCGGTTCTCGGTGATCGGCGAGTATGACGGCGACGATTTCAACTTTGGTCTGCGCTACAGCCATCGCCGGCAACCCTTCCGCATCCTCGTGGGAGTGGCGGACACGGACTTCTTCCTCTCCAGCACAGTATCTCTGGAGTTCTGACGTTTCCTGACGGAACCCCAACCGAGTGGGCCGCGGTGTTAATCCGCGGCCCTTCTTCTTCGGAACGCTCGTTGCGGAACCCGGAGCCCCCGGAAAATGTTCTGGCTTAGAAGACCGCGCTCAAAGGCGCGCGTCCCGTATCACCAAACCCGGGGAAAACTGAAAAAGATGAAATGCCCTGTCTGTGATGTGGATCTGAATATGTCCGAGCGGCACGGCGTGGAGATAGACTACTGCCCGAAATGCCGCGGGGTCTGGCTGGACCGGGGTGAGCTTGACAAGATCATCGAACGTTCAGCAGGAGAGTTCGAGGATCGGGGCTACAGGGAAGAGAAAGGCTTCCGCAGCCGGGAGCCGGAGCGGTCTTACGACGATGATGAACCAAGGCGCAGGCATCCCGGGAAGCGCCGCTCCTTCCTGGGAGATCTGTTCGACTTTGACTGAAACGGAAGCGGGCGTGGTGATGAGATGAAATGGTCCTATAAGATCGCGGAGTTCGCCGGCATCGGCGTCTACGTTCACGCGACATTCTTTGTGCTGCTGGCATTCGTCGCCATCGCTTTTCTTATACAGGGAGCGGGGCCAAGCGCGGCGCTGGCGGCGGTGGCGTTCATCGTGACGCTGTTCATCTGCGTGGTTGCGCACGAATACGGTCACGCGCTGGCAGCCCGCAGGTTCGGTATCCAGACCAAGGAGATCACCCTGTTGCCGATCGGCGGGGTGGCGCGACTGGAACGGATGCCGCGCGAGCCGATGCAGGAGCTCTGGATAGCGCTTGCCGGACCTGCCGTCAACGTGCTCATCGCCGCCATTCTCCTGGCGTGGCTGCTCGTTGCGGACTGGTGGAGGCCACTGCACGAAGTGGGCATTATGGGCGCCGATGCGTTTGTCGAGCGCCTGCTGATGGTGAACCTTTTCCTGGTCTTCTTCAATATGCTGCCGGCGTTTCCGATGGACGGCGGCCGCGTTCTGCGCGCCCTGATGGCCACCCGGATGGACTACACCCGCGCGACCCTGCTGGCGGCCTCCATCGGGCAGGCGATGGCGATCGGCTTTGCGTTCCTGGGCTTGTTCACCAATCCGCTGCTGCTTCTCATCGCCTTCTTTGTCTGGGTGGGAGCGGGCCAGGAAGCCGCACAGGTGCAGATGCGCACGGTGATGGCCGACATTCCCGTGAGCCGGGCCATGATCACCCAGTTCAGCACGCTGCAGCCGGGAGACAGTCTGGCGAAAGCTGTGGAGCTGATTCTGAGCGGCACTCAACAGGACTTCCCGGTGGTGATGGGAGACGAGGTGGTTGGGATCCTTACCCGCCAGGATCTCCTGACAGCGCTGGCCAGAATGCCTCAGGATACTCCCGTTAGCGAGGTGATGCACAGGGAATTCCGGCAGGTCGAGGAGTCCGAAACGCTGGAAAGCGCATTCACGAAGCTGCAGGAGTGCGCCTGCCACACTATGCCGGTCACCAGCAACGGCCGTCTGGTGGGCCTTCTGACGATGGAGAACGTCGGCGAGTTCGTGATGATCCAGACGGCGCTGAGCGCATCGCGCCAGCCCGCCTGACGCGAGACACGGCTCTTTCCCATTTGCCGCGTCCGTGACTTCCATGCGACACTGGAAGTGGGAGAGAGCCGGGTCGTCCCCGGCGCGGCAAGCGATGGCGGAGAGAGAACGGCACTGCGATGAGAGCTTCTGCCTCTTTGGAGCACAGGTGCTTCAGAAGCGCCTGCAGGCCCTCACGCGTGAGATAGCCGGCGTCCGGGAGGCAAAAGACCTGGAATATGTTCACCGGATGCGGGTCGCCTCCCGGCGATTGCGCGCGGCCTTCGCCATCTTTGAACCCTGCTTCCCCGCCGCCCAGATGGGGCGCTGGAACCGCCGGATCAAGCGGATCACCCGCGCGCTCGGCGCGGCCCGCGACACGGACGTGCAAATCGCCTTTGTGGAGGAGTTCCTCAGCCGCATCGAAACCCAGCGCGAGCGGCGCGGCGTGGAGCGGCTCTTGTTGCGGCTAAGACAACGCCGGCAGGCGCTCCAGGCTGACGTGATGAGGACGCTCGACCGGCTGGAATCCGGCGGAGTCCTCAGGGATATGGAAGAGACCCTCCTGCAGCGTCTTGTGGAGGCGCGGGTCAATCAGACGCCGGAGACCTCGCCCTGGATGTACCGGCGGGCGTGCGAGATGATCACGCTGCGACTGGAAGAGATGCTGGCTTACGAGGTCTACATCCATCAGCCGGAGCACGTCACCCAGCTTCACTCCATGCGGATCGCGGCCAAGCGGCTGCGCTACACGATGGAGGTCTTCGAGCCGCTCTACAACGGCGAGATGAAGAAGCACATCCAGGTGGTCAAGACGGTTCAGGAGATGCTGGGTGACATCCACGACGCGGACGTGTGGGCGGAGCAGCTCCCGCTGTTCATCGCAGAGGAGCGCGCGCGCACCCGCGAATACTGCGGCTCAGAGGCTCCGGCCCGCCGCCTGCTACCGGGGCTGGAGGTGCTCCGCGCAGACCGCCAGGCATTCCGCCAACAACGCTACAAAGAGTTCCTGTCCTACTGGAAAGATCTGGGCAGGGACGAGGCCTGGGGCGCCCTCCGGACACTTGTGCTGGAGCGGGCGCGGGAAGCGGTGCGCGACACCAGCCTGCCTGAAGCTGTTCTGGAGCTGGCGCCGGACCCGGCCTCGGACTGATCCCCTTACCTACCAGCGGAACTCGCGCGCAGCAGCGAGAGCGGCGTCCACGGCTTCGGGAGGCGTCCCGCTGGGAAGCGGGCTGCCCGTGCTCACGATGAACGGCGCGCCGGGCCCTGAGTCCTGTATCTGCTGCCAGACGGCTGCCCGGATGCTGGACGGATCGTTCCGGCCGAGAAGCTCCTCCGAATCCACATTCCCCATCAGACAGCGATCAGCGCCGAACACCTCGCGGACTTTCTTGACCGTCACGGCGAAGGTCTTACGGGGCTGCTCGAATGCGAAGGCGTCGTAGTCGAGTTGCGCCTCCAGGTCCAGAATGGGGATGACATCCCCCTCGTTCCACAGAATGCATTTCAGTCCGGCCTTCCGGCAGGCCTCCGCAAAGGACGCCTGATACGGCAGCGCAAAACGGCGGAACATTTCAGGGGAGATGATATCGCAGGAGGCCCAGGCATCCGCGATGAGCACCGCCTCGCAGCCAGCCTCCGCCAGCTCACGCATTCTGAGCTCCTCGCCTGCCCGATGGCGCTCGCAGATGTAGAGGAAAAGGTCCGGGTCCGTCAGCATCATCTCCATGCTGCGCTCGAAGCCGAGCAGGTAGCAGGTGGCGATATAGCTGGTGCAATAGTTGGGGAGAACCAGGGCGCGGTCTCCCAGTTCCGTGATGAGACGCCGCAGCCCGTTCAGATAAGTCTCTCCCCAGCCCGTGAACTCCGGGACGACCCGGTCGGCATCCTCCCGCGAGTGGATGCCCCTGGCGGCCTCCACCTTCTCTTCCCGGGGCTGAAGAGCTGTCAGGCCGAGGCCGGTCTTGTTGACCAGATAATCCCGTCCGGAGTTCGGGTTGCGCACCGTCCAGTTTTCGGCGTCCTCAGAGAGAAGAACGGGATCCTCGGGACCGTATCCTCCACCGGAGTACCAGATGATGTCCGGGCGATGACGCTCGTACATCGCCATATGCGCGCGATGATACATCTCAGAGGAACCCAGCGCAAGCTGCCATGGCTCCAGCCCGGCAACCTCCCAGAGATAATCGAAGCCCCAGGTCATGACCGTGGCCGGAATACGCTCTGTGCTGCGGCCCGAAAGCGCATCCAGCACCAGACGTTTTCCCGCAGTATTCTCCGAAGTGCCCGAAGCCAACCCGCCGGTCATACTTTCTTCCCCTGTCTTGAGATACCGGAAAGCCTGCCTCGTCTGCGGCTCCCCGCCGGACCACCGGTATTTATACCTGAATCACGCGCAATGAGCCCGAAGTGCTTGAAAAAACCGGGCGCAGGCATTATCGTGTTACCGGTTACATCGGCTGGGTAAGCCCAGCCACTCTCCCGGAGGGTGTTATTATGCGCAATACAATGATCCTCGGAGCCGCGCTGTTGCTGGCTGTTGCGGGGTCCGTATCTGCCCAGATCAGCGATGACTTCGACAGCTATGCCGACCAGGCCGCCTTCAATGCGGTATGGAGCGGAAGCGCCCCGATGTCGCTGACCAACAACAACTGGGTATCCGCCCCCAATTCCATCTATCAGGGAACCGTTGCCCAACAGAGCTACCGCCACATCGGGATGGGCATTCCCTTGCAGCAACTTTATTTCGGTTTCGACTTCTACGATGAACGGGGAACCGCTTCGCTGGCCCGCACTTACGGGATGGTTTACTCCCGCGCAGGCGACCAGTGGACCGGAGCGCTGCAGCAGATCATCGCGGTCGGGAAATACAATGCCATCGCAACGACGAAGTACAGCGCACGCATTGCGTTCGGCAGCCTGAACTGGTTTGTGCTGGACGCGCCTGGCGCGCCGGACCGGTCGGTAGGATGGCACAAGGCCGAGGTCCTCGGTGGTGTGGACCCAAGCGACCCCACCAAGGCCCAGGTGAGCATCTATGTTGACGGCATCCTGGGCAAAACCGTTACGGGTCTGACGAACGTCAACTTCAACTGGGTGGTGATGGGCTCCGGCCTCACATCCACCCACGGGATGTATTTCGACAACGTGGTCGCCCGTCCGATTCCGGAGCCCGCGAGCATGGCTCTCGCAGGTGTGGGACTGGCCGGCATCCTGGGACTGCGCAGGCGGATGAGCTCCTGAAGAAGCCGCCCCTGTCTCCTGACCACATAAACCGAATAAGAAGAAGGCCGCCTTCGAAGGCGGCCTTCTTTCATCTGCCCGTGAAAACTGTTTCCAGGGCGTGCGACATACCGGGACTGACGGGGTTCTTCCTCACCACTCCACCGGCACCTGCAGATCCACGCTCAGGCGCTCCATCTCCGCCATAAGACCTTTTTGAGTGTAGGCATACCCCGGACCGCCGTAGATGTTCTGCAATTCGTTCGGATCCCGCTGCAGGTCGTACATCTCCCACTCATCCACTGTGTAGAAATGGATCAATTTGTACCGCCCCGTGCGGACCCCACGGTGCGGGCGCACGCGGTGGGACTGCGGATACTCGTAGTAGTGGTAATACATCGAGGTCCGCCAGTCCACGGGCTGCTGTCCTCTCAGCAGAGGAATGAAGCTCCGGCCGTGCAGGTGATCCGGCGGCCGCAGTCCGGCTGCATCAAGAAGCGTCGGCGCAAGATCCGTGTTCAGGACGAAGGCGCCGCAACGTGTTCCGGGCTGCGCCACACCGGGAAAGCGCACGATGAGCGGGGCTCGAAGCGATTGTTCATACATGAGGCGCTTGTCGTACCAGCCGTGGTCCCCCAGGAAGAACCCGTTGTCTGATGTGTAGACCACCAGCGTATTCTCCGCCAGTCCGGAGGCGTCCAGAAACTGCAGCACACGCCCGATGCTTTCGTCCACTGCAGCGATAGTGCGCAGGTAATCCTTGATGAAGCGCTGATAGTTGTAGACCTTGCGCTCGCGCCCGGAGAGAGTCGCAGGCGCGTCCCCTGCGTAGTCCGGCATATCGGCGATGCGCATATCGGCGTGGGCAGCCGAGCTGGTGCGGCTACTGTAGTCGTCGTCGAAGGTTTCCGGCAGAGGGAGGTCCGCATCCGCGAAGAGAGAGGCGTGCCTGGGGGCCGGCTGCCAGTTGCGGTGGGGAGCTTTGTGATGGAGCAATAGGCAGAACGGCTCATCCTTCCATTCCTTCATCTTGCGGATGGCGATTTCCGTGATGATGTCCGTGACGTAGCCCGTATGCCGCTTGCGCTGGCCCATCTCGATCAGATACGGGTTCACATATGCCCCCTGTCCCGGCAGGATGTTCCAGTAATCGAAGTCCGCCGGGTCGGAACGCAGGTGCCACTTGCCTACCAGCGCTGTGCGATAGCCCGCCGCGCGCAGCGCGCGGGGAAAGGTCCACTGTGACGTATCGAAGTCAGTGAAGTTGTCGCGGACTCCGTGCGCGTGGCTATATTTGCCCGTCAGGATGGTGGCGCGCGAAGGAGCGCAGAGTGAGTTCGTGACGAAGGCATTTGAGAACAGCACGCCCTCGCGAGCCAGACGGTCCATCGCCGGGGT
>JBBFLP010000109.1:3078-9941 GCA_037478975.1 Armatimonadota bacterium | reverse complement strand
TCGGCAAAGCCTTCAGCAATGTGCACTGGGACGATCTTCTGGCGGCCGGCCGCATTCTTCCTGCTGTGGCGGTGGACGACGTCCATCGCGGGCGCGACATCTTCATGGGATGGACCTGGCTGAAGATGCCGGATCTCACGGTGGAATCCGTGCTTCAGGCGCTTCGCACGGGGTGTTTCTACTCATCCTGCGGGCCGGAGATCCATGATTTCCAGGTCTCGGACGGCGTGGCCCGCCTGCGCTGCTCGCCGGCGCGCGAGGTGCATTTCATCGGGCGCAACTCCAGCGGGCGCAGTTTTTACGCCGACGGAGGGGAGCCGTTCACGGAGATCGAAGCGCCAGTCAAGTATGGAATGCGCTATGTCCGCTGCGAGGTGGTGGACGCGGCGGGCAACCGCGCCTGGACCAACCCGGTCATTCCGGACGAGGTGATTCCTCCGGAGGAGTAAAGCGGGAACCCCCCGGCCGCTGGAGGGGCAAAATGGGAGATCTTCGCGTCATCGCCGTCGCCGCGCTTGCTCTGCTGGTGGCCGGATGCCCGCCCTGCTTCCCGGAAGGCAGGCCACTGGTGGTTGCTCACTATTACACGTGGTATTGCACTCCGTGGGGCGCGGGCGGCCACTGGGGACACTGGCGCCACGACGGAAAGAGCGCCCTGCTGGACCGTCCGGCCGACCCGGAGAACATCCTGTTCCCTCCGGCCATCCGCGAGATCAGCTCCTGCGCCTATCCGCTCATCGGCCCGTACGACAGCATGGAGCGCGAGGTGGTGCGGTGGCATATCCGGCTGGCGAAGGCGGCGGGCATTGACGCATTTCTTGTGGACTGGTGGGGTCCGGCCACCTGGCAGAAACCTTCCGGCTGGACCCACGATGTCTTTATCAAGACGGTCCTCCCTGTGGCGGAAGAGGAAGGCTTCAAGGTGGCGCTCTTCGATGAATGCGCGCAGTTCGTGGAGCGCTTCGAGGATGTGAAGGAGTGGACGGCCAAGTATCTAACCCGCTTCAAGGACAGCCCCGCGTGGCTGCGGATCGAGGGCAAACCGGTCTGGGCGGTCTATCAGCTGTGGGAAGGCCGGCTTTCGGCCGAGCAGGGGAGGGAGCTGATCGCTCACGTGGAGCGGGAGTGCGGCCCGGTCTTCTGGGTGGTGGACCGGATGCGAGGACAGGCCACTCAGGAGGGCTTCCGTCTGTTCGCCCCGGACGACTGGCTTGGCATTCCGCGGCTGGACTGCGTGATGGGCTACGCGATGTTCAGCACTCACCGAGTCTACGATTATCAAGACCTGGCGCCCCTGTATCGTGAGTTCGTCCGCACCGTGCACGCTGCCGGTAAGAAGGCGCTTCTGCCGGTTCACCCCGGACACGATAACCGGAAGATCGCAGAGGACCCCTGGGTCATGCCCCGGCGCGACGGACAGACCTTGCGGGATTTCTGGAAGGCCGCCGTGGACGCGGGAGCGGATATCATCGGGATTACCTCTTTCAACGAGTGGCCGGAGACCACTGTCGTGGAGCCCGCTCTGACGTGGGGAGATCCTTACCGGTATCTGCGTATCATTGCAGTGCTGCAGGGGAAGGAGTTCAAGGCTCCTCCTCTGCCGCCCCTGGAGCGGCTTGATCCTGCTGTCCGGGAATATCTGAAGGACCGGTTCCAGTCCGGCCGCTGAACGCAGCAAGAAGGGGGGCGGGCGGAGGTTGCCCTTCCGCCCGCCTTCTGGTCTGCGCGATTGTTGCGGGGACAGAGCCTGCGTCTTCCGTCCCCGCGGGGTGGTCAAGACCTCAAGACATCGGCTCCTGGCGCATCCTGCGCTCAGCCTGTCCAATCATCCTACCATGCTTTCCGCAGCGTGTGAAGACCCGCCCACAACTTTTTCGCGAATTTGTTCCAGGAGTGGCGGGAGCGCTCAGCCTGGAGCTGTTTCCTGACGGGGTGGGACCGATGCAGCGGGCGGCAGAGGCTCCGAAAGAGGCGGATACAGGGCCGACGCGATGATATACAGACTGGCTGCCACGGGCACTCCCAGGATGAAGCCTACCAGCCCGAACAGTTCACTGCCCGCCAGAATGGCGAACAGCGCCGCCAGGGGATTCAGCCCTGTGAACCGGCCCAGAATGCGGGGTGTCAGCACAGTGTCGAAAAGTGTCATATTCACACCCATCACTACCGCCGTCACCACCACCGCACTCAGCAGGTTGCCGCCGGGTGCCATCAGCGTGACCAGCGCCACCGTCAATGTCAGCAGCAGTGCTCCAATATAGGGTACGGCGTAAAGCAGCGCCGCCAGCAGGCCCAGCAGGAACGGATAGCTCGCCTCTATGCCTGGGATCTGGTCCAGAAGCAGCAGAATGCAGGTGACGGTCACGCCATACGTGCAACACAGGACGATCAGCCCGCGCAGATACCCCAGGAAGACCGTTCCGACCTTCTCCATCACCTCCGTCACGCCTTCCCGGTACTGCGGAGGCACCACATGGATCGCCCGCTGCTTCATCTTCGGCCAGTCGTTCAGCATATAGAACGTGGCGATCAGCATGACAATGACGTTCAGCAGGAAGCCCACCGTCCCGGAGAGGCCGCCCAGCAGCCGCCGTAGCATTTTCGGTCCTTCCGTCTTCGCCACCTCTTCCAGCGTCGCGCTCAGCTCCGCCGCCGTTCTCGGGATGGGCAGGCGCAGGCGTTCCACCAGGTCGTGGCTCGAAATGGAGACCCAGAGCTTGCGCGCCTGGTCTATATACGCGGGCCACTGCCGGGCCAGCGCCTCGCCTTCTGCCACGATAATGGGGAGAAGCCAGAACAGAAGCGATCCCATCAACGAGAAAAACAACACGTAGACGATCAGCACCCCGTAGCTGCGGGGCAGACCGCGCCGCTGCAGCCGCTGCAGGGCGGGATCCAGCACCGCCGCCACCGCCATGGCGATCAGGAACGGAGTGAGGACGCGGCTCACCAGCCACAGCAGCACGACGACGAAGGCCAGCACCACCGCAGCTGCCGCGAGGCGCGACGCCCGCATGGGGACCGGCACTACGCTGTCAGCATTTCCCGCAGCTTTTTGAGCGCCTTGTTCTGAAGCCGCGACACGTGCATCTGGCTGATGTTCAGACGTTTGGCCACCTCCGTCTGCGACATATCGAGGAAATAGCGGTAGAGAAGCACTGCGCGCTCACGCTCGCCCAGGTTCTGCATGGCCCGCGTGAGGTCGTCATAAAGCTCCAGTTTCTCCAGCAGCTCGTCCTGGGCGCCCAGCGAGTCGGACGGCTTCATACCCGCCGGGTCCCCTTCGCTGGAGGAGGGAGCATCCACCGAGACCGGCGAATATGCGCTGGCCACGGCCAGCCCGTCGAGAACGTCCTGCGGCGGCACCTGCAGACGTTCCGCGATCTCCTCGATGGTGGGCTCGCGTCCCAGTTCGTGCGAGAGCTCCTCGGAGACCTTGGAGACCTGCTGGTTCAGTTCCTGAAGGCGCCGCGGGACCTTCAGGCCCCACGCCCTGTCCCGGAAATAACGGCGGATCTCCCCCACAATGGTGGGTGTGGCGAAGGTGCAGAACTTCGAGCCGCGAGAGGGGTCGTAGCGGTCAACGGCCTTGATCAGGCCGATATTGCCCACAGCGATCAGGTCTTCCAGAGGCTCGCCGCGGTTGGCGAACTTGCTGGCCAGGTAGCGCACCAGTCTCTGGTTAGAGTCTATGAGCTGCTTCCTGAGGCGCGGATCCCGTGTCCTGGCGAATTCCCTGAAAAGCTCCTCGGAATCGTCGCGGTCGGCGTTGCCCCGGCGGCTACCCCGCGGCATCTCTTCCCTGTTCACAGTTTTTGACCAGGCGAACCACCTGTCCCCCGCCGGCGGCCTCGCCGATGCCCACCTCGTCTACCAGAAGCTGCATCAGGGAGATGCGGAAGCTTTCGTCATCGAAGTCCGGGTCAATGTCCAGGGAACCGGAAGGCCCGGCTTCCGGAGGAATGGGAACATCGTCGCAGATGGTGAGGACGATGCGTCCTTCCTCCAGCTCTCCCGTGACGGTGATGCGCGAGGCTGCGCGTCCCGCCTTTTCCGCCCGTTGCACCGAGGATGCGCAGGCTTCTCCCACCGCCAGGCGCAGGTCCTCCACTTCGTTGTACGAGAGGGGAAGCCGCCCGCACAGACCCAGAACGGCAAGCCGCACCACCGAGACATACTCGGCCAGCGCAGGGACTCTGAGTTCCATCACCGGCGCATCGTTGAGCGACACGGGCTCAGTTCCTTTCCGCGCGCGCGACCGCCTCGTCCACCGACTTCAGGATGGTGAACACGTTATGCAGCCCCGTGACCTCCAGCACGTGCTGGATCCTGGGTTTGGGGTTCACCAGAAACACCTCGCCGCCGTTCTCGCGCGAGCGCTTCAGACCGGCCACCAGGATCCCCAGACCACTGGAGTCCAGGTAGTCCACCTTGCTCAGGTCCATGACGAGATACTTCGACCCGCCGTCAAGCTGCTCCAGCATCGCCGACCGGACCCGGGGAGACGAATACACGTCCACCTCTCCGGAGAGAGAGACCACCGCGATGTTGTCTCCCCGTTTCTCCGTATGGATGCCCAGTTCCATCAAACCTCCAGACTCTTCCCTGCCGGACTGTGCCTCTCGCGCATCTTCTCCGGGCTTGCCCACCGTTCCCAGCCGGGAATCGCGGGTAGCGCCCGTCCCGCGGACGGCTTCCGTTTCCGTTCCCTTGTTCTTTCTCTAACCCACGTTCTCGGGCGAGGATTCCACCTCTTCCGCTGCCTGGCTCACCGCCTCGCGCCCGGCCTCCACGGCCTCCTTGATGCGGACGCTGGCTTCCTCCACCAGATCCTTGCCTTTGGCGGCCAGCTCCTCGGCGCGGGAGACCAGGTCACCCGCCACCCGCTCGGCCTTGCTCTTCAGGTCATCCAGCGTATGCCGGACATCCTCGCGCATCTCCGTGCCCGTCTTCGGGGCGAAAAGCAGGGCCACGGCGGCCCCCACGAGCGCCCCCAGTCCCACACCCGCGAGCACATTGATCAGGACATTGCGGTCGCTTCGCTCATCCATTCCTGCTCTCGTCCTTTCGTTTGTCGGAGGGGTTCAACAATCTGTCCAACCCCGCAGCCAGACCGGCCGCCACCCGGGCCGCCATTCCGGCCGAGTTGGCCGCAACCTTTTTCGCCGTTCCCACCGCCCGCAAACCCGTCACCGCGCTTGCCACAGCGCCCACGGCGCGCTCCGCCGCACCGATCTTCACCGTCACCGACTGGACGGTCTGTTGCACCTGGTCGAGGATACTGTTCGCGCGGTCTGTTACGGTGCGCACCTGGGTCTGGACGGCTTCTGAGGTCTCAGTCACAACCTTCGCTATCCGCCGCAGAACCAGGAAGGCCATCAGCAGCATGAGGATGATGAAGGCCACCAGGATGGTGAGCAAGATAGCGATCCACAGGCCCTGGCCGGCTGTCACTGCTGCACTCCTCCTTCAACGGGCTGCCTGGCCCCGCGGCACACGCTCTCGATCGTGCCGCCGCCCAGCACCGTCTCCCCGTCATAGAACACAGCTGCCTGTCCCGGGGTCGGTGCGCGTTCCGGGGTGACGAATTCAAGCTCCCACTCGCCGTCCGGCAGCGGCCGGACTGTGGCCGGGACTTCGCGCATATTGTATCTGACTTTGCAGGTCACGGCAATCGGACCGGCCGGCGCCTCTCCCGACACCCACTTGACCGCTCCCACCCGTATACCGGTGGCCATCAGCTCTTCCCGGCGGCCCACGGTGATGATATTCCGGCCGGTGTCTATGTCCACCACATACAGTGGTTCGGCAGCGGCCACGCCGATCCCCTTCCTCTGCCCGATGGTGAATCCGGCGGCTCCGGAATGCCTCCCCAGAAGCCTGCCCGATGTGTCCCGTATCTCTCCTGGCACCGCGGTCTCGGGCCTGCGCTGCGCCAGGAAGGCCCGGTGGCCTTCGCTGCCTACAAAGCAGATCTCCTGACTATCCGGCTTCCGCCACACGGGCAGACCCATCTCTCTTGCCAGCGTCCGGGCGTCTTTCTTGGCCATCTCTCCCAGAGGAAACTCCAGGCGCGCAAGCTCCCGCTGGCCCAGCATATACAGCACGTAAGACTGATCCTTCCGGGGGTCGGCCGCCCGCAGGAGGGTGAACCGTCCTTCAGCGTCCCGGCCGATCCGCGCATAGTGCCCCGTGGCCAGCCGGTCCGCCCCCAGAGCCTGTGCCTTGCCCAGCAGGGCGCTGAACTTCACATGCTCGTTGCACCGGATGCAAGGATTCGGGGTCCTCCCGCGCGCGTATTCGTCCAGAAAGTCCGCGATGACAGAGTGCTCAAACTCCTCACGCATGTTGAGGACGTAATGGGGTATGCCCAGAATGGTGGCCACGCGCCGAGCGTCCTCAACGGCATCCAGCGAACAGCACCCCTGTCCTTCGGAAGGTGTGTCGGACGGCCAGATCTGCAGCGTCACACCGATGACGTTGTACCCCCGCTCCTTCAGCAGGGCTGCGGCGACGGAGCTGTCCACTCCGCCGCTCATTGCCACCACCACTGTCATCCTGCCTCTGTCCGTCACGGCGCCCAACTCGAAGAACCGTCGCCCTCAAGCGCCGGAGCGGGAACGGCGGCACTCCGGGCAGTAGCCCCCGATCTCCACGCGCGCCATCTCGATGGAGTAACCGCGCTTGGTCTCCACCTCCCGCTCCATGTCCGCCCAGGTCTCCGGCTGCATATCCTCCACCTTGCCGCACTGCATGCAGACGATGTGCAGGTGCATCTTTTCGGGGAGCGGCTCGTAAAAATGTCCGTCATGCTCCCCCATATGCAGCAGATCCAGCTCGTCTATGAGCCCCAGCTTCCGCAA
>JBBFLP010000109.1:0-2978 GCA_037478975.1 Armatimonadota bacterium | reverse complement strand
AACGTGCTATAATAACACCCGGTAAATCTACCGGGTTGAGACAGAGGAGGGCAAGCTGATGAAGCCGGATTCTGATGTCAGAGGCCCGGAGGCCCCCGCCGTGGCGGCGGTCTCCATTTACCCTGGAGAGCGCCACCTGCTGGATCCCGAGCTGGTGGCCGAGGCAAGGAGGAGCCTCATCGAGAATCACGAGCTCCTGTGCGAGCCGGCGTGTTCGTCGGATCTCGAAAACGACATCCTTCTGGAGCTCTAAGTCCGGTCCGGGCGGTCTTGCCGGTGTCCCGGAAGTTCACCGGCGGGCTTGGGAAGCCCGGCAGACAGGTTTGAGGCGCATCTAAAAGGCGGACCCGTTGCGGGTCCGCCTTCTCTTGTAACCCCTACATTGGCCTCATCGCTCAGCCGGTGGTGGGGAAGAACATGGCGTCCATATAGGCGTCGCGGAAGTCCGGGCTGCCGGAGAGCTCCACATAGCGCACCCGGGACCTCAGCCTCTGCGCCTGCCGGCGTTCCGCGTGCGAGAGAAGCGCCATCTGCGCCCCCACACCCGCCGCATTCCCCACCGACCGGATGCGGTTCAGCGGCACGGGCGGAAGCAGCCCGATCCGCCGGGCGCTTGAGGGTCTCACGAAGTTGCCGAACGCTCCGGCCAGCAGGACGACGCCCAGCCTGGCGGGATCCACCCCGTTGCGGTCGCACAGCACCTGGATGCCGGCCGCGATGGAGCCTTTGGCGTTCTGAAGCTCGCGGATATCCGCCTGGGTCAGGGTCACTTCCCCCTGATGTCGGTCACCAAAGACCACCTCCTGCGCGCCGTCGCGCTCGCGCAGCCGGGCAGCGGCCGGAGCCGGGACCGTATCCGGAAGTTCGTCCGCGGGCAGCAGGCGGCCGGTCTCGTCCACCAGTCCGCTTTCCAGCAGCGCCGCCACCGCGTCCACAAGTCCGGAACCGCAGAAACCCCGGGCGCGCGCTCCGCCGATGGTCTCGATGCGGAAGTCCCCGTCCGGCGTCAGGCGGACCGATGTGATGGCTCCCTCCGCAGCGCGCATTCCGCTGGAGATGTTCGCGCCCTCAAAGCACGGGCCGGCCGGCGCGGCGCAGGCCACGATGTCCCCGTTGACGCACAGGACGATCTCCCCGTTCGTCCCGATATCCACCAGGAGAGATGTTCCTTTGCGCCTCCAGAGCCGTGTCGCCAGGATGTCCGCCACAATATCGCCGCCCACGTAGCTTGCCACCGCGGGCATCACGTACACCCGTCCGGCGGGGTTGATGTCCATCCGCGCCTGACCCGGTGGCAGGGAAAGCCCCTCCTGAACCACGGGAATATAGGGAGCGAAGGCGATGTTGCGGGGATCTATCCCCAGGAACAGATGCTGCATCACGCTGTTGCCCGCGATGGATACGGCGTACACATTGCGGCGGTCCGCTCCGGCCTCGTCGCAAAGCTCCCCGATCATCCGGTTCAGCCGGTTGCAGACCTGGGTATAGAGCGTCTTCAGGCCGTTCGGCTCGTTGATGGCGTATTCGATCCGGCTGATGACGTCCGCCCCGAAGGACACCTGCGGGTTCAGATCGCTCGCCACCGCAAGCTCCTCACCGGTCCACAGGTCACGCAGGTAACCCACCAGTGTGGTGGTTCCAATGTCGAACGCCACCCCCAGGAGCGACGCCGTCGTGTCGCCGGGCTCGATGCCTGTCAGGCGCCCGTCGCAGAGCACCGCTGTTGCCTGCCATTCCGGGCGAAGCGCGCCGGCAAGCGAGCGCAGCACCTCTAAACCCACCGTATCCTCTGCACGGATCCCCAGTTCGCGGCAGGCCCGCGCATAGTCGCCGGTCTGATCCTCCAGCGACGGAGGAGTCAAACTGAAGACGCGCTTCACCACCGGAGGGGCCAGCCGGAACCGCGCGCGCACCCCGCCGGTCAGAATCTGCTGCGGGCCGTACGAGGGGACGGTGACCTCCACCTCCCCCCGGGGCCACGTCTGGCACGCCAGCCGCCAGCCGTCCTTCAACTGCTCATCCGAAAGGAAGCGCCGTTCAGTGTCCGTGGGCTCCGAAACAGGGCCTTTGACGCGCACCAGGCACTTACCGCAGGTTCCGACTCCATTGCAGGTGTTGTAGATGGCGACATCCGCCTCGCGGGCGAGAGCGAAGATGGTCAGGGAGTCGCGGACGTGGCGTGTGCGGTCTGAAGGGAGGAAGCGCACGCAGGCCTCCGTGCGCCGGGAGGGCGATCTGTCTGTCATTGGGTGCAACCGATCCTGGCTGTGGGATTTTCCGGGAGCATCATAGCGGGAAACCCGCCGCTGCGTCACCGGGAAAAGGCCGCAAAGGTGGCCGCGATGGGACAGACCTTTGATGCAAAAAGGGCGCCCTTGCGGGCGCCCCCCACGGTGTCTGTCTGAAGACTCCAGGTGTCAGGCCGACTCGACCTTGATGTTGCGGGTCTTGGCCACCTGGGTCTTCGGGAGGGTGACCTTCAGCACGCCGTTCTTCATGACAGCCTTCGCCTTGTCCGCATCAACCTCCGCAGGCAGGCGGAACGACCGCCGGAACGCGCCGCGCGCGCTCTGCCGGATATGGTAGCGGCCCTCCTCCTTCTCCTCCTCGGCGGCGCGCTCGCCGGAGATGGTGAGCGTATCGCCGGTCACGGAGATCTGGACGTCTTTCTGCTCCACACCCGGCAGCTCCACCGAGATGCGGACGTCCTCACCGGTCTCATAGATGTCAACCGCGCCAAACCCGGCGTCAAAGACAGGCGACTCGAACAGCGGGCCAGAAAGGACACCCAGTCCACCGAACAGGCGGTCCACGCTACGGCGCAGCTCGTCGAACTCCCGGAACAGCGACCTCGCCGGAGCGGACCAGAAGTCAGTCAGGCTGTCCTCCCTTCGGACCAGGGCTCCCTCGGTATCGTTCTTGCGCACCATTCGATCATCACCTCCTTTGCACCGTGTTTCTCTTCTCCACCTCCCGTT
>JBBFLP010000108.1:0-9961 GCA_037478975.1 Armatimonadota bacterium | reverse complement strand
GCGTTCCCGCGAACTCCCCGTTGAGACTTCACCAATAGACGAAAGGATAAACCCAATGAGCGACATCAGGGTCACGGTCTGGGGCGAGTTCCGGCACGAGAAGAACGCATCGCACGAGGCTTCCCGCGTCTATCCCGACGGG
Organism: Armatimonadota bacterium; assembly: GCA_037478975.1. Lineage (GTDB taxonomy): Bacteria > Armatimonadota > UBA5829 > DSUL01 > DSUL01 > CALCJH01. Next base: position 9,819 of record JBBFLP010000108.1, on the reverse strand, counting down.
ATGCACACGGTCATTGCGAAGGCGCTGAACGAACAGCCGGGGATCGTCGCCAGGACGGCCACGCTGGATGAGCCGGAGCACGGCCTGACCGATCAGGTGCTGGCGGAGACGGACGTCATGACCTGGTGGGGTCATACCGCGCACGGCGAGGTGGACGACGCCATCGTCGAGAAGGTGGTACGCCGCGTCTGGGAAGGGATGGGGTTCATCGCCCTGCACTCCGCGCACTTCTCCAAGCCGTTCAAGCGGCTTATGGGGACTTCCTGCGATCTGAAGTGGCGCGAGGCGGACGAGAAAGCCCGGATGTGGGTGGTGGAACCGGGACACCCCATTGCAAACGGTCTGGACCATTACTTCGAGCTGGAGCGGGAGGAGATGTACGGCGAGCGCTTCGACATCCCCGCACCGGACGAGCTGGTGTTCATCACCTGGTTCGAGGGGGGTGAGGTATTCCGCAGCGGATGCTGCTGGACGCGCCAGAAGGGCCGCATCTTCTACTTCCAGCCGGGACACGAGACCTATCCCACCTACTATGACAAGACCATTATGAAGGTCATTACGAACGCGGTGCGGTGGGCCGCGCCGCAAGAAGGAGCGAAGCAGGTCTACGGTCACTTCCCGGCGCTGGAGGAGATCAAGCCGAAGTAAGGGGGGCGATCACAGGGAGGCCGCCCGGGCGGGCGGCCTCCGCCAGTATGATGGAAAACCAGACAATCTGCGGATGGATGAGCACATGCAAGATTGATGCACGCCCATCCAGCGGAGGAACCAGTGCAGAAGGAGAAGGGCATCGAGGAAAGCGGAGATGAAGGGCGAAGACGATCTGGTCGTTGTTGCAAGATTCGGACCTCCGTGGGAGGGACGAACAAAGGCTGAAGTAGCAAAGCTGGTGCTGGAGGATGCGGGAATCCCTTGCGTTATCCCGGACATGCAGGTGCCTACCCTGATACCCCACACTCTGCAGGCCCCCGATGGAGTGCGGGTGCTGGTACGCCGGAAAGACGCGGAAGCAGCGCTTGCGGTGCTGCAATCACTGGAATCTGAGGAATCCTCGCGGGAAGATGAAAAAGAGGAGGACACTCAGGAGGAAAAACCTTACAAGAGAGATACGCGCCGCATCCCCCTGCCTTTCCGGCTAGCCCTGGGGATCATAGTCTTCGGCCTGGCAGTCTCGCACTTCGGGTGGAACGAACAAACCGCCCCGGGTCTGCTGATCTTTGCAGGCATCATTACAGCCTTCGTTTTTCTGGAACCCAGAAGGAGGGAATGACCCAGGAGCCGGGGCCGCATCTGGCGGCAGAAAGGAGAAAAGAGATGCGCTGCATTCTCCTTCGACTGGCTGCAGCCGCCGTGTTCCTTGCGCCGTGCCTTCCAGTTCACGGGCAGAGCCAGCAACCGGGCGACTTCAACGTCCGAAGCTACGGGGCATTGGCGGACGGGACTTCAGATGATACGGCAGCCATCCAGAAGGCGATGGATGCCTGCGCCAATCAGGGCGGTGGCGTGGTCACTCTGCCGGCGGGCAAGTATCTCATCAAGACACATCTGAACATCCCGCCCGCGGTCACGCTGGAGGGAGTCTGGCACGCGGCGCCCACCGTGCAGAAGTATCACCGGGTGGAAGGCGACCCGGTCAGCGGCCCAGAGCTGACCGGCACAGTGCTGCTGGCGGTGGAGGGAGCCGGCCAGGACGACGGAACGCCTTTCATCACTCTGAACACGAATTCCACGCTGAAAGGCGTCACCATCTTTTACCCGGATCAGAAGAAGACCGATCCGCCTGTCCCTTATCCGTGGACCATCGCAAGCGCGGGCGCGGACAACGTCTCCATCGTGGATGTGCTTCTGGTGAACCCCTACCAGGCGGTGGATTTTGGGAGCCGGACGTCCGGCCGGCACTCGATCCGCAACCTGTACGGGCAGCCCCTGCGGAAGGGACTGTTCGTGGATCTCTGCCTTGACGTGGGCAGGCTGGAGAACATTCACTTCTGGCCGTTCTGGACCGCCGCCGACGGCCAGGACAGCCCTGTGGCGAAGTATATGCTGGAGCACGGAGAGGCTTTTGTCTTCGGCCGAAGCGACTGGGAATACGTGAGCAACTGCTTCGCGCTGGGCTATCGAGTGGGGATGAAGTTCGTCCGCAGCCATCAGGGCGGGCCCTTCGAGGGAGGCGGCAACTATCTTCTGACCCAGAGCGGGGCGGACCTCTGCGACATCGCGGTGCTGGTGGAGGAGGTGCAGGGACACTCCGGCGTCAGCTTCTCCAACTCGCAGATCTTCGGAGACATCATCGTAAAGGAGACCAACAACGGGATGGTCCGCTTCACAGGGTGCGGGCTGTTCGGCACCATCAAGGCTTCCAACGGCACAGGTCTGGCCAGGATCGCCGGGAGAGGGCGGGTGTCGTTTTCCAACTGCCACTTTTACGCCATCTACCGAGCCTTCCAGGCGCCTTGCCTCATCCACGTGGCCGCCGGAGGACGCATCAGCATCACGGGAAGCCTGTTCATCAACGACTGGGACGCCTCCTACAACAGAATGCCCATCTTGCTGGAGGCGGGCGTGCGGTCGGCTGTCATCACCGGCAACGAGTTCTACGGACCGGCAGAGATCGTGGACCGCACCGGGGGTGCGGCGATTATCCGGGACAATCTCTTCGAGACCGAGACGAAACCGCGCGGCGCAGCGCCGTTGCCCGGGCGGGACGTGCAGTGATGGCAGAAAAACCGGGCAGCCCGCAGGCGGCCCGGCCCGGAAAGGGATCCCGGCTGAGACTGAGCTTCAGGCGGCTTTCTTGCCGGAGGCCGCCACCTCCGCCAGCGACACGTTGATCTCCATCTTCCCGAACTGCGTCAGCACCGGCACCACCAGCGCCGGGATGAATGTGGAGACCTCGACGTTCATCCCCCGCAGCACCGAGGGCGGTGTAATGTCGCAGACGATCCCCGACTTCGCCAGGCGAGCCGTGGCGTGCGCCGTGATCATGTTGCCCAGCTCGCTGATGGCGCTGGTGGCCAGCTCATCCAGAGAGATGACCTCCTGCTGGAGCATGGCCGTGGCGATCTTGGAGGCGGTCACGATGGACATCCCGTAAAGCGCCTGGCCCTCCACGGGGCCGGTCACGCCCACCACAATGGTCACCTGCTGCGTGGTGAAGGACTTGTCACGAAGCGAGAGCGGCCCGCGCGTGGGCTGGTCTCCGGTCACCTGAGCAATGACCTCGAAGGCCGCCTGCACGAACGGATCAATGTATTCCACCTTCATTTTTGACTTTCCCGTTTCCAGCGGAAAAAGCGCCGGCTTCAGGCCGCCAGCGCTTTCCCGACACCCTCCAGCACCCGGGACGGCTCAAACGGCTTGACGATATAGTCTCTGGCGCCGGCCTTGAGCGCTTCGACCACCAGGTTCTGCTGGCCCAGCGCGGTGCACATCACGATGGTGGCGTTGGGATCCTCCGACCGGATGGTCCGCGCCGCTTCCAACCCGTCCATGACGGGCATGGTGATGTCCATCAGGACCAGATCGGGCTTCAGGCTGCGGTACTTCTCCACGGCATCCTGCCCGTTCTCGGCCTCACCGGCGATCTCGTATTGCGCGCCCTCAAGGATCTTCCTGAGGGTCGTCCTCATAAAGAGCGCGTCATCCACAAGAAGGATGCGTTTACTCATGGTCTCCACCTTGATCTTGTCTCCCGCGCGGGGGCTGTGCAGCCCCCCGCCGGGCGGCTCCGTGCGCGGACCGGCCGATCCGGCGCGCCACGGCGCAACCCGGGGAGTCATCCCGCCTTCCCTGACGGGGACAGCTGCGGCGTTCACCTGAAATATTCCGCATTCATGCGCCGCCGCTGGAGTAGTGAAGGACCGATTGCTGCGAAACCGGCACAATTAGCAGGTGCAGGGCAGAGTGGGAAACGAAGGACGGGTCAAGCGGCCCACACCCGGAACGTGTCACAGGGAGATGGGGGCAGAGGGAGCGACGGGGGGCGGCAGAGACCAAAAGGATGGCCGTCCCGTTCGCGTGGGACCGGGCGCACCTGGAATGGAGGGGGTGAGAGGGTGGGTCATGGGCCGGTCTGGATCTGCTCCAGGTGCTGAATGTAAGCCTCTGGAAGACCCCAGAACCGCGCGCCGGCGATTATCTGCTGAAGGTAATCGGAGGACGGGAGATGCTTGCCTGGCTGGGGGACTGCGAAGTAGGTCCAAACCTCCATGGGAGCAGCCGGGTCTCCATCCAGAAAAACCTGACAAGTCTTCCGCACGTAATAGTTGGCAGCGCGATTCTCCACAAAACCCTCGCAGCAGTCGAGTTTGGGCAGATCGCTCTCCGATATCTCATAGAGGACGCCCCAGACTTCTGCACCGTCTTCCGCGACCGCACCCGCCACTCCACCTCTCCGGCTTTGCGACTTGCGGGGGAAGGCCAGTTTGTGGTCCGGGAGGACAGCGATGCCTTTGAACCGGGCGGAACGGCATCGGCACCGCATCTGGGAGCAATCCATGTTGGACCCGTACGCGAAATATAGCACGGTCATCTGGTACGCCTCCACAGCTGCGCTGGCGGATGGCTACGCTGCGCAAATCAAGTTCAGCCGTTTTTCACGTCCCCTTCGTCTTCAACGGCCAAATGCGAAGCCGGCTGGCCAGTTAGGATGATTTTTATATAGTTGTATCCCTCAGAGGTTTCCGGAAAAAGGATGTGTTTTTTGGTAAAGTCAGCGAGATCCCACTTTCCATCTTCGTAATGCTTGCAGAGTACATCATAGCTGGTGGCGGAGATAATGAAGGCGTCCAGCGAGACGTCATTGCGTTCATTGCGTTCACTGCGTTCCCCAATCCTCTCTGCGAGCGTCGGCAACCGTTCCCATAGCCGCGCCTTGTCATCATGGAGATACGCTTTAGCCTGCAGCATTCCATGCGGTTCGAGGAAGACGATGCGTTGTTTGTTGCCCTCGACAACCCAAAGGATGAAGTCCGGGTAGAAGCCGCACTCCTCAAAAAACCCGATGCCTGCCCCGCGGCTAAGGTTGCGCAGCAGAAAAACCTCCTTTCCCGCCAGCGATTTGTCTTTCTCCCTGTTCCAGTACTCACGCAAGTCGCGTACAAAGTTTGCTTCGCTTTGGTTCAGCCCCGGCGGGACGATCTGCGCCTTTTCCGGCAAATCTACCAGCAAGGGAAGATAGATGTGGCGATCAAAATGAATGCGAGGCAGACCCGCGTTTTCCTGTTCGTAGAGTTTTTCCTGTTCTTCAAGCAAGGCCTGTATTGCTTCCACTAATCTCTCTTCCGAGCGCGGAATTCTGAGTAAGTAGCCCGCTCCTTGCTGACGTACGCCTTGCGGCCTAAAGGCCAGGTTGGGATCGTCCTGATTGAGCTCCTGATATTCCATAGTCTGCTCATCCCACTTTTGCCGCCGCGCCTGATAGAACTTTTCCGTGTAGCGGCAGAGGAGTCGGGTGACAGCCTGCTGAAGCAGGATGCGGTCGGCAAAGGATCGCGGCGCGAAGACGCGCTCATCGGCGATCAACGTGCAGACAGGAATACCCTGCTTATTCTTCAAATCAACAATCTGGCGTAGGGTTTCCGGTTGAATGATCAGGTTGGCCAGCCCTTTGCGCCTCTCATACTCCAGCAGATCGAGGTAGGCCTGCTGCCAGTCTACCCAGGCGAGGCTTTCGGGTGGAATCGGCCTCTCCTGTCCACTGCGCCCCTCGGTGCCTTGCCCCCCCTGGCTGGTGCTTTCCATGACCTGCACCCTGACCGATAGGTCCACCTGCACAGGGATAGACGCATCCGGTTCGAGGAGCAGGCTGGCCTCGCGGGCAAAATCACGGCCCTCGGGGGGACGCGGCACAACCAGCCCGCGCTTCAGGAACTGTTCGTTTGTCCGGATGAAGAGTGGCAATTCAATGGGCGGCTCCACATCCACGCCCTCGCGTTCCAGATACTCCCGGAACTGCGCCATGTAGTTGGCGCGCACGGCGAAAATGTTGAGCGTCTCCAGCAGGCGAATGTGCTTCGGGTGTTGTCCCTCCAGCGCAGCGCTGCGCTTGAGGCTCATGGCCTTGCCTTTCAACCGCACGCCACGGCCAAAGAGCTGGATGATCTGCGAACCTTCCTTCCTGCCTATATTGAGAAGACCCAGGCTGGCCACGCGCCAAGAGTTCCAGCCTTCCATAAATTTCTTTGCGCCAACGAGTACGTGAATGGCGGAATCGGGACGATTGATGCGCTCGAAGAGAGAGGCGGCAATGGCATCATCCTCCAGGGTGATGCCGCCGGCGTCCTCTTCCACCAGTTTCTTGAAGGCGCTCGTATCGCCGATATAGATCAGGCCAAAGTAGTCTTTAGCGCCTGCCGCCTTGAGTCCCAGCTCACCCGGACTGGATTTAATGTCGCACACGTGCAGGCCGCCGCCGGCTGAAGCGTGGTACAGTCGCTGAAGGATATCGTCATAGAGCTGCTCGGGAGTGGCACCGGTCTGGCGCAGGTAGTCGAACCTGCCCGCGAACACGTCCTGTCCATCAGGCGAGGCCAGTCCGGTATTCCCGTCCAGCGCGGCTTTGAGGGTCTCGACTGCCCAGGCGCGGTCGCTCAGGACCCGGTGCAGAAAGCGCGCCACGGTCAGCACGTCGCTGCGAGATCTCTTGTTCTCGGTATAGACGGCGTTGACCGTGCTGCCCACGAACACCCAGAGCGGCTTTTCCAGGTTGTAGGGGCGCAGGACATCGGTTTGATCCGCGTAAAGCCGTATCTGCTCGTAAAACGAAAGCAGGTTGCCCAGCAGAAGCACATCGGTCTTTTCAGTATCGGTTTCGTCTTTCAGGTTCAGGATGCGGAAGTCCTTGCCAAAGCCGTCACCGTAAAAGTACCTGTAAGAGTAATCAAAGACAATGGCCTTGCCGTATTCGGCGGTGAGAGGGTCATTCCGGGCCGCCGAAAGCGCCTGTCCGAAGGTGGCGCTATACTCAAAGGTGAAACCGGTGGCGCCCAGAGCGTCGCGGTACTTGCGCCAGGCCTCCCCGCCGGAGCCTTTGTGCCCCTCGTCCACGAAAATTAGATTGCGCCCCTCGAACGCCTCCACCGGGACGCTGATGCCACCGCCGCGCTTTTCCTCCACCAGCTTGGTGATTTCAATGACCTGCACGGTGTCGCACCTGTCGCTCCACAGACCGCCCGTATTCAGGTCGAAGCGCCGCGCCGGGATACCGGAAGCGGCCAGTTCGGCCAGATGCTGTTCGCTCAAGCCCTCATTGGGCGTGATGAGCAGGATGTTGTCCAACGGTTCCCGGCGGGTGTCCGACGACTCGCGGTTGCTGTCCGACGGTTTGCGGTTGTAGTGCAGGAACTGGTGGTAGTTCAGGTGGAGAAGCAGGGTCTTGCCGCTGCCGGTGGCCATCCAGTAAGCCAGTTTGGTCAGGTCGCCTTCGGTGAAGGGCTCGTCTGGCGGCTCGGAGGGTTGTCGGCGGTCGTTGCGTTCAGCGACAAAGTCGTTCAGATCGGCCAGCAGCTGGGCTTTGGCGTTGGAAAGCCTGTCGAGGACGATTTCGGTGTAAAGCGCAGCCAGGTGCTGGAAGTAGCGCAGGGTGATTTTCTCCGTGCGGCCGCGGTTGATCTTCTCCAGGTGTTGGCGAATGTTCTCATCGTATTCCGCCAACTTCTCAGTCTGGATTTTGACCTTACTGCCGCGGGCGATGAGGTGGTGGTAGAGGAAACTATGGCCATCCTCGTGGAAGCCCTCCCCCACGCTCTCGCAATCTTCCAGCAATTCACGGTTGCTCGTATACCCTAGCAGCTCGTTGAGCCAGGCCAAGAGGACCAGACGATTCTCCAGTTTGACGTACTGCTGGAGACCGTCCGTCTGGTTTTGCAGCGCAGATGGCGTCCGAGTACGACGTGGCATGATCACGCCTCCACGCCAGCAAATATGCGCTCTTTGAAAACCGGGTCCAGCGACTGCGCGCCGGGGATGAGTGAGTCGCCGTTGACGAAAACTTCGTCCGCGCCTTCGGTCAGTTTCTGCTCCGCGGCGAAAGCGCGGTCGCGTTCATAGTCTTTCTTCTCCCAGCCCTGCGTATCGCGCCAGATGACGCCGACAGTGCGGCCGTTGCGCAAGACGCCGCGATAGACCAGGTAGCGCCGGCCATTGTCCTGATAGACTTTGCGCGTTTGCACGTCCAACCCTAGGAGGTAGTTGAAGGTCTCAGGCAGGTCCACCAGCCGCTCGCGGGTCTGGCCGTCACGGTGCAGGCAGAGTTTATAGGAGAACGGTCTTTGCAATTTTTCCACGTCCAGCAGGGTTTCGCTGCGGCGCGTCTCCCACTTGAGCATGTAGCGGAGCATGTAGTCATCCTTGAAGAGGTCCAGGGCCTTTGCGCCATCTTCATCGTCAAAAGTCAGGTTGTTGAGCGCATCCTCATAGGACTCCAGGCGGATGACCTTGACAATGCGGGGGCTGCGCTCGGCCTCTTCGGCGGTGGCCATGCGTTTGGGCCTTCCATCCTTCCACTCCGGCGTGAAGATCACCTTCTTGATGCGCGGCAGGAGGACCGTGTCGAAGTAGTGCGCCATCTCCACCAGAATGAATTTGCGCCGCCCACCGTCCTGGCGATTGAGATTGATGACCGCGTGGCCGGTTGTGCCGGAGCCGGCGAAGAAGTCGAGGACGGTACTGGCTGTCAGTTGCGTGTTGTTAACTTGTATATTTCCACAGCGCTCTATCAAGCGAGTAGGTTTAGGATTATCGAACACTTTCTCGCAAAATAGATGCTGTAACTCAACACTCGCTTCATCTGTCGTTCCTGTTTCTTCATAAGACCATAAGTCGACAGGGACGAGCCCTTGGACTTCAGATAGAAAGACTTTTAGTCTTGGGTAGGTCAGTTCGCCCTTAAGTCCCCACCATAAGCGATTTTCAACCACGTGACGTTTGTGCTCAGCAATCTCGTATTTCCATGCGTTAGTTGGGTGCTCAATGATTTTGCCACTAAAGGGATTCCTTATCGGATATACTAAATTTGGTCTTTGAGCTTTGCTAGCAGGGTTAACGTAAGATGCACTAGTCCAAAGTCCCCGTGGATCATTGTCTGGGTTGGCATAACATGATTCCGATTTAGCTGTACGCGGCTCCCTGAAAAAACTTGCAGCTTCAGATGAACGGTACACCAAGACCCAGTCTTTTACGCTTGCGAATGTCTTGGCATTATTACTTCTAGTGAAACGCTTTTGCCATGCAATACTTGCATTTAAATTCTCTGGAAGGAAGATGGTGTCTAACAAAACCTTCAGTGTCGCCTGCTCATTATCGTCAACACTGACGAAAATGAGCGCGTCTTGAGCCATCATGGTTTTTGATGTTCTTAACCTGTCCTGCATCATCGCCATCCAACTGGAATGCTGGTAGGAGTCTTTGTAAATAAACTCATCATTCCCCGTGTTGTATGGCGGGTCAATGTAGATGCACTTCACCCGCTCGCGGTACTTTTCCTGCAAGAGGTTGAGCGCCTGCCAGTTTTCGGAGTGCACCAGCAGGCCGTCGGTCATCTCGTCGAGATTCTCAAACGAAGCCAGCAGACGGTCAGTGAAGTCGGGCGGGAGGTGGCGCGTATCGAGCGGAAGCGCAGGGCAGGCTTTGAGTATGGCCAGGCGCCCGTCATTGGTCTTGATATCCTCCGAAAACAGGTCTTTGGGCAACTCGCTCAGCGCCAAGAGCCGCTCCCACTCCTCCCACTGTGCCTCGCAGGCCGCGATCTCGGGGTAGAAGTCCTCCGGGATGTTGCCGACGGTGATGACGTAGAAGGTCTCGGTGACGAACTTTTTCTTC
>JBBFLP010000107.1:7774-9998 GCA_037478975.1 Armatimonadota bacterium | reverse complement strand
TGCTTCAACAGCGAACGCACGCTGGAGAGAGCCCTCTCAAGCGTATCGTTCGCAGATGAGATCGTGGTGGTGGACAGCGGCTCCACCGACAGCACCCTAGAGATCGCCCGGCGTTTCACGGACCGCATCATCGCGCAGGAGTTCCTCGGCTACGGGCCGCAGAAGAATCTGGCGCTTGAGGCCTGCTCGCGGGAATGGATCTTCGTGCTGGACTCGGATGAAGAGCTCAGCCCCCGGCTCGCTGAGGAAGTCCGGGCCGTGGTGGCCGGGAGTATCTCGGGATACCGCGTCTACAGCATGCCGCGCTTGAACTGCTTCATTGACCGCTGGATGCGTCACGGAGGCTGGTATCCGGACCGCGTGACGCGGCTGGTGTCGCAGGGAACCGGCCGGTTCTCGTCACAGGCCGTGCACGAAACATTCGTGACGGAGTATCCAGCCGGGAATCTCAAAGGGGATCTGCTGCATCATACTTATACCTCCGTCAGCGACTATGTGCTGAGACAGGACCGTTATAGTTCGCTTGCCGCGCGGCAGATTCTGCAGAGCGGGCGCCACCCCCGGATCTCATCGGGGCGGATGGCTCTGACTCTGCTACGGAAGTTCCTGGAAGTGTATGTCTTGAAAAGGGGCTTTCTGGACGGGCAGCATGGCTTTGTGGTGGCCTGCCTGGCGGCATATTCCGTCTTTCTGCGGCAGGCAAAGCTGTGGAAGCCCGAAGAGTGTTTTAAAGCGGACAGGTTTCCGGAGAATAAAGGAGTGTCCAGGTGACGATGACGTTCAACAGTGTTCTTCGCAAGACAATCCTGATTCTGGCGCTTTCAGCTCTGGTGAAACAGGCGACGGCGGAGGAGGCAGGAGCTGTCACCCTCGCTGAAGTGCGCTCGCGCATTCAGCAAGCCACGTCCGGCTTCCGTGACCTGCGGATGGACGTGCAGATCGCCTTCGCCGACCAGAAGGAGCTTGCAGTCATCGGCAGGGACTACGGACGGGCGTATGAGTTCAAGAACTCGCAGCTGGTCTTCAAAAACCCGGACAAGTTCAAGATGACCGCCCGGGCCGGTCTTGTGAACGTCACATACATCGTCACAGGCGATATTAAGCGCGTGAAGGCCGGACTCATCAAGAAGACGGACGACATCGGTGACGAGCCGCACAAGAAGCAGAACGCGCTGGACGTTGGCATTGTGACCGGTTCACTCTGGCAGTTCTTCAACGTGGAGGGAGTCCGGACAGAGACCCTGAACGGCGTGCCTTGTTACGTGCTGACCCTCTCCCTTGCCAACAGCCCGCAAAAGAAGCAGTATATCTGGGTGGATACGAAGGACCTGAAGCTCCTGCGCAGAGAGAAGCGCGAGGCTGACGGATCTCTGCGGGTCCGTTATGTCTACAGCAATCACCGGAAGGTGAACGGCATCTGGGTGCCGGGAGAGCAGAGGGTTTTCAACGGCAATGGGCGGCTCGGCGGGACCAGCGTTTACAGCAACATCCGCATCAACACGGGGGTTTCGGACAACGAATTCCGCTGAGTCCCTCCTGCGCCCCTTCCAGCTGAAGGAGGGGCGCATCGCGTGAGCAGCCGCTACCCGCAGGCGGATCTCTCCCGGATCCGGCGCACCAGCATCCGGGACAGGCAGAGCAAGGTCCATATCCGGGATTTCGGACGTCCCGTTTCTGAGGGCGCGTCTGTCCGCGAGCTGCTTGACAGCCTTCCCCGCATTCTGGCGGCCGAGTCGCTCCGCCGCGCGGCCCGGGCCATCGCCACGGCCTCGCGGGACCGGCGGGCGGTGGTGGCATGCATCGGTGGACACGTCATCAAGACAGGTCTGGCGCCCGTGTTGATTGAGCTGATGCGCCGCGGAATCCTCACCGCCGTCGCAACCAACGGAGCGGGTGCCATTCACGATCTGGAGATCGCGCTGTTCGGCCACACCAGCGAGTATGTGGAGTGCGGTATCGGAGACGGCGTGTTCGGGATGACGCAGGAGACGGCCGACTTCCTGAACCGGGCGGTGCTTGAGGGAAGCAAGCTGGAGCTGGGATTCGGCGAGAGCGTGGGCCGTGCTCTGGTCGCAGCGGACTGCCCTAACCGTGGAGTGTCTTTGTTTGCCGCAGCATACGAGATGCGCATCCCGGTCACCGTGCATGTGGGCATCGGCACGGACGTGGTCCATATGCACCCTTCGGCCGACGGGGCGGCCATCGGAGACACCTCCCATCGGGA
>JBBFLP010000107.1:0-7674 GCA_037478975.1 Armatimonadota bacterium | reverse complement strand
GGCGATGTGATGCTGGACGAGTATCTGATGGGCGAGACACGGCGCATTTCGCCGGAGGCGCCGGTCCTGGTGGTGGACGTTCAGGATATGCGCTGGGCGCCCGGCGGCGCTGCGAACGTGGCGGCCAATGTGCGCGCGCTCGGAGGTGAGGTGTCCATCGTCGGCGTCACAGGATGCGACGAGGCTGGCCGGCGCCTGGCGGAGCAGCTGGAAGCGCTGGGGGTGCAGACGGACGGTCTGGTGCAGGATCCGCATACCTGCACCACATTGAAGACCCGCATCATTGCGGCAAACCAGCAGGTGGTCCGGGTGGATCGGGAAAAGCGGGAACACCCGGATGGCCGCGTGCTGAAGCGGCTGCGCGAGCGCATCGCGAACGCATTGCCCGGGGTTGACGCGGTGGTGGCCTCTGACTACGACAAGGGGGTGATCGGGCAGATCACTCAGGAGGCCATTGCACTGGCGCGGCAGAAGGGTGTGGTGTTCACCTCCAATCCCAAGCCGCGCAACCTCCGGTGGTTCCGCGGCGCAGATCTCATCACGTTGAATCAGGTGGAAGCGGAGGCTGCGGGAGGCGTTGAGATCCACGACGAGAGCGCGGTCGAGAAGGCGGGAAGCCGCATTCTGAAACGCACCGGAGCAGGCAACGTTATCATCACGCGCGGTGCTCATGGTATGTCGGTGTTCCAGGAGGGCGGCGCGGTGGAGCATATCCCCGTCATGCCGGTGGAGGTCTTCGACGTGGCGGGAGCAGGGGACACGGTGGTCAGCACCCTGACTCTGGCGCTGGCGGCGGGGGCCGATATCGTGACGGCGGCCAGGCTGGCTAACTTCGCGGGAGCCAGCGTGGTGCGCAAGCTGGGCGTTCAGACGGCAGTGCCGTCGGAGATCGCCCATCTGATCAGGCAGGCAAGGGAGAACGGATTGTGACGGATGCGTCCGAACGGATTCTGACACGGGAGGAAGTGGCCAGACTGTGCCGCCAGTGGCGGGAGGCGGGCGAGAAGATCGTCTTCACGAACGGGTGCTTCGACATCCTGCACATCGGGCATGCGCGGTATCTTGCGCAGGCGAAGGCGCTGGGCGACCGGCTGGTGGTGGGCGTGAACTCGGACGCATCCACGCGGGCACTGAAAGGGCCGGAGCGCCCCATCGTTCCAGAGGACGAGCGCGCCGAGATGCTGGCCTCGCTGCGGGCCGTGGATGCGGTGAGCATCTTCCCGGAGCTGACCCCGGACGAACTGATCAGGGCGGTGCGTCCGCACATCCATACCAAGGGAGGCGACTACCGGCCCGAAGATCTGCCGGAGGCGAAGGTGGTCCGGGAGGTGGGCGCCGTAATCTGCGTGCTGGGGCTGGTGGAGGACCGGTCAACCACACGGCTGGTGGAGATTATTCGGCGGGGAGCGAAGGCGGATGGATGAGGGCCGGGCCATCGGAGTCATCCCCGCCCGTCTGGCGGCCACGCGCCTGCCGCGCAAGCCACTGGCCGATATCGGTGGCAAGCCGATGATCCGGTGGGTGTGGGAGCGCGCAAGCGCAGCTGAGCTTCTGGACGAAGTGATCGTGGCGACTCCGGACGAGGAGATAGCCTCGGTCTGCGCTTCGTTCGGTGCCCGGGCAGTCCTGACTGCGCCGGAGCATCCCACGGGAACAGACCGCGTGGCCGAGGCTGCGGGAGGCATACACGCGGACATTGTGGTGAACATCCAGGGAGACGAGCCGCTCATCCGGGCCGAAGACCTGGACGCACTGGTGTCGGCAATGCGCGCGGATGCGGATGCGGCGCTGGGGAGCCTGATGTTTCCGCTCGGCGACGGGGAGGACGCATCGGATCCGAACCTGGTGAAGGTGGTGGTGGGCCGGGACGGCTGCGCGCTGTATTTCTCGCGCTCCTGCATCCCGTATGACCGGACGGGCATCCATCCGGCGCGCTACGGACATATCGGCGTATACGCGTGGAGGCGCGATCGCCTGATGGCCTTCGCGCACCTGGAGCGCGGCCGGCTGGAGGAGGCGGAGTCGTTGGAGCAACTCCGGGCGCTGGAGGCGGGCTGGAAGATCCGTATGGTGCTGACGGATTTCCGGCCGGTGGGCGTGGATACCCCGGAAGATCTGGAGAGAGCCAGACGTGCGCTGGGCGCGTGACGTGGCGATCACGGGCATATTGTTGCTGGCGGCGTGCGCCGCAACTTTTGGAGCCGCCGGAGGGCAGACCCCCGAACCGGTCCGGGAGATGGGCCGCCTGAAGTTGCAGAGCGGACCCGGGGACTCCTGGTCATCCGGCAGTTTCACAGTCCGACTGACGGCAAGAGGCGGCGAGATCGAACGGGGAGGAGTGGCGCAGATCTTTTACAGCGGGACGGAGGTCTGGAGCCGTCCCTGCGAGCCGTCCACCATCGTGCGTCTGATGGACCTGAACCGGGACGGCCAGCCGGAGGTGGTGCTGCGGGAGTTCACAGGCGGCACGCACTGCTGCAACCGGCATATCATCCTTGAACTGGACCGCAAAGAGGGGCACGTCAGGACCCTGCTGGACTGGGACGGGAAGGCTGTCACCCTGGACAACGCCGAGTTCGCGTTCCTGAGCGGCGGGCAGTGGGCGGAGATCGTCACCCACGACGGCCGGTTCGCCAGGTTTGGCGGTCTGCCGTTCGCAAGGTCACCCTTTCCCCGCAAGATATTCGCTTTCCGCGATGGAGCCTACGTGGCGGCCACGAGGGACTATCCGGAGTGGTTGAGACGTTTCCGCGACGGTGTGTTGCCGGCCATCGAGGGGATCGCCGGACAGGTGCGCTCCCGCACGGAGGCAGTCCGTGACACGGAAGACGCGGTGACGCGCGAGCAGATGGAGCAGGAAGCTGAGATCGCCCGCATGACTCTGCGGGGGGCTGTGCTGGAAGCATGGATCTATTGTGCTCTGCTGGGCGAACAGGACAGTACGCTCGACAGAACGGATCCCGAAGTGAAGGCTGCACTCGACTGGGTCCGCCAGCAGGGGGAACAGATCCGCAAACTTATAGCGGCCACGCCCTTCTGAGCGGTGTCTAGTACCCCGCAGGCTCAATCTGTGGGCTGGAAGGTGAAGGTCCGTCTCAGAGTGACCTCCCGCGGGATGCCGCCCTGGGTGGCCGGACTGTAGCGGTAGCTTCGCACGGCCTTCAACACCTCTTGATCAAGAGCCCTGTGCCCGGAAGAATCCACAATGGTGGCCTCCTTGACGCCGCCGTCCGTCCCCACCGTGTACTGGCAGGTAACTGACACCGGGCGTGAGAGCCGGACGGATGGCGGGATGGAGGGATTCGACCCGCTGAGGAACCGGGCTTTGACCACCTCCGCCTGAGTGGACCGGTGCTCCGGCGGAGGCTCCGGAGCCCGGCAGAGCGTGCAGGCGCGTGTGGGAACGTCGGCCTCGCGGAATGTCCGCGTGACTGTGTTCTGACAGTAGCGCCCGGGCAGCAGGCCGCTTGCCTGGCAGACGGTGACCCGCACCTCCCGCGGCGCAGGGGGCGGGGAGGGAGCAGGCGCGACAGGCGCCGCTGGCCCGGGAGTCACCACCGGTTCGGGTTCGCCCCGCCCGGGGCCGGTTCCTGAACCTTCGCCCGTGCCGCGCCCCGGAACCCATCCTGGACGAGTCCGTCCGCCCGGACCCAGATCCAGATCGCCGCCGGTGGATGGTGTTCCGGTATTCAGTTCACCCCCGCCCGGCCGGGGAGTTGTTCCGGCTCCGGCGCCTGCCCGCCCGGCGGAGGCAACCTGCCGGAGCGGGGGGACAGGCCGCGCCGGGGAATCCCGATGAGCATCTGGCAGACGGGTCTCGCGGAGAGTGCGCGCAGGCTCCGGGCGTGTTTCTGCAACTGGTTGCGGCTCAGGAGGAGGCGGCGTTGTCTGAGGCCGCTGCACCTCGACGGGGGAAACTTCCCGGGTAAACTCCACAGGCAGGAACTCAATCTGGCGGGCCGCCGGGTCGTGCGACGCCGCCCGGACGGCGATGACCGACACCGCCGCCCCGTGCACCAGAAGCGACGCGGCTATCCCGGCCAGGAAGACCTGGTCGCGCCGCCGGTCCATCAGCTTCCGCCTTCCTCCTTCGGACTGGTGGCGATGGTCAGCAGTCTGGCCCCGCAGCTCTTGGCCTCATCGGCCAGTTCCACCAGCCCCTTCACGCGCTGGCTCTGGTCGCAGTTGATGACCACGGCCGTATCCGGATTGCGCCGGAGCACCTCGCGAAGGGCGGGACGGATCTGCTCGAAGGTGACGGGCTCGCGGTCCACATAGTACCGCCCGTCCGCCGTGAGTGTGAGCACCACCTTGTCCACCGGTCTGGACTGAGCCTGGGCGGCCTTGGGCAGGTTCACCGGCATCCCGCGCATAGTGGTCATGGCAAGCGATGCCATCATGAAGAAGACCAGCAGGAAGAAGATCGTGTCAATCATCGGCACGATCTCGATGCGGGCTTTCTTAGGCTGGTAGGGCGCAATGCGCATTGCCGGTCCCTCCCGATGCATCATCCAGCGCGGTGCGCAGGTTCACAATGCGCGTTCCGGCGATCTCCATCATCCCCACCACCTGCCGAACCCTGTCATTCAGGTAATTGTAGATGACCAGGGTGACAATGGCGATGAATAGACCGGTAGCCGTCGCGATAAGCGCCTCAGCTACGCCACCGGTAATGGCCGTGGGGCTGCCGATCTGATTCTCTGCCCCCACCACCTCGAACGCCTTGATCATACCGGTGACCGTCCCCAGCAGGCCCAGGAGGGGGGCGACGGTGATGACGGTGTCCAGGATGACCAGCCGCTTCGAGAGCGCCTCGCGCTCGATCATCCCGCGCTCTTCCATCGCCTTTTCACAGGCGGCGCCGCCTGCGTGCCAGTGATCCAGCCCGGCCGCCATCACGCGGCCCACGGGGCCGCCGGCCCGCAGAGCGCGTCCGCGGGCTTCGTCCACCGAGCCCCGCACAATGGTGCGCGAGACGTCCTCGATCAGTTCCTCCGCACCGTCCAGAGCGCCGCGAAGCAGCAGATAGCGTTCGATAGCGGCGCCCAGGGCCAGCACGGACGCCAGAAGAAGCGGCCACATCACCGGGCCGCCTTTGACAAGGAACTCGTACCCTGAAGTCAGAAGATCCACTGATCACCCTCCTGCGAAGACGTGCCGGAAGGCAGGCAGGGTCCGGCCCTGCGCTGGCGCGCCGGACGCGCGCAGTCAAAGTATTGGCATTTTACCGCGTTTTCCGAATCCCGGAGCGCTTTCGGCGGGTCACAAACCGGTATATCTGCGGAAGCGTGTCAGTTGCGACCTGTTCGCCACTTGAGAAAAACTGCACAAAGTATTGACGAGGTTTCGCAGAAGAGGTAACATTCGGGTATGGACTGCCCTGACATTCAACTGGAAATCAAAACCGATCGCAGGGACGAGGCTGTCCCGGTCCTGGGGCAGAGGGCTACACGCCAGCGAAGGCTGATCTTCGACATCCTCCGCTCCTCGGACGAGCATCTCGACGTCGAGACACTGTACCGGAAGGCTCGCGACATTGATTCGAGGGTGAGTCTGTCCACGGTGTACCGCACCATTGCCCTGCTGAAGGAGTCTCATCTTGTGGATGAGCTCATCTTCGAGGACGACCGGCGCTGCTACGAGTTCAAGAAGACCGGCGGGCATCACCACGTGCGTTGCCAGTCCTGCGGGCAGATTGTGGAGTTCGAGACCTCCTGCGAAAAGCGTCTGCGCGACAAACTTGAGGCACAGCTCGGTTTCGATGTCGAGAGCGTCCGGATAGACGTCTCGGGCTTCTGCTCCAACTGCCGGGCGCGCTAGAGGCCCTGTTCCGGGAAAGGACACACTTGCCCGCTCCGCGCGATGTGCGGGGCCGGCCTTTTGGCACAGCCGGGCGAGGGCAAGAGCGTAGATGTTGGGCTATACTGCGCCTGACGATACACCATTTTACGGGGAGTTAGCAGCGACAGGGTGCCTGACATCGGTCTGATCATCGCCCTTCTGGCAGTGGCCGGCGCGCTTCTGCTGGGCGGCCTGATAGATATGGCCCATCTGGGTATCGCCGTCCGCCTCTGGGGATTCGGGCCGCCGCGCGCCACACCGCGGCCGGGCGAGGCAGCCGTCCTCCATCATCGCTTTGGGAAGACGGGGTGGATCCTGGGGACACTGGTGGGCTGGGTGTTCGCCCCTTTTGAGGTCTTCGTGACCAACCGGCGCTTCATCGTGAACTACCGGAACGCCTTCGCCCGGCTGGACATCCCGCTGGATGCCATCCGTTCCCTCCGGGTCCGTCGCCGCCCCTGGCCTCTGGCGGATGAGATCCTCATCGGTTACAGCGACCACGGGACGCCCAAGCAGTTCTTCCTGCCGGACAACGCCGGAGTCATCATCCGCGCCCTTCAGCACGCCGGCGCGCAGTTCTCCGTGGAAGAGTAAAGTCAGGCGTATACGCCGAAGCGGCGGGCCGCCTCCAGCATAGCCACGTAATTCCGCGGGGCCGCCGAACTGTGGATGCTGTTGGAGCTGGAGAGGATGAATCCGCCGCCCTCGGCGGCATCGGCGATAGCCCTGCGGACCGCCTCGGTCACTTCATCGGGTGAGCCGTGGGCCAGAAGCTCGCCGCAGTCTATGTTGCCTACCAGGCAGACCCGGCCGCCCGCGAGACGCTTCACTGTTTTCAGGTCCATCCCGGCCATGGGCTCCAGGGGGTTCAGACCGTGGATGCCCGTGGAGATCAGCATATCCAGCAACGGATAGATGTTTCCGTCCGTATGCTTGATGCACAGAGCGCCTTCGTTGCGGATGAGCTCCACCATACGGCTCAACCGGGGCAACAGGTACCGCTGGAAGACATCCGGGCTCATCATCGGGCCCGGGTTGTGAGCGTAGTCGTCCGCCAGCACCACCACATCCGCCCCCGCGCGTATGGCGTTCTGCGCAACGCGCATGTTCGCTTCCAGCACTTTGTCCATGAGCAGGCAGGCGAACTCCGGCTCCGCTAGCAGCGCGGCCAGAAGGTTGTCTATTCCGGCCACGTAGGCCGCCCACATGAATTCCGCCCGGTGGTGAAAGATGATGGCGCGCGTGCCCTTGTAACGCCGGACCAGATCGCGCAGCGTCTCCAGCCGGTGGGGAGCGTCGGGGTCCGGCGGGGTGTAAACGCGTGCGTCTTCCATCGTCTGGACAGGTCCCCGCACCGGGTGGCTGAGCAACTCCGGCCTCCGCGAGACATAGGTCACCCCCCATTCATCCACGAACGTGCCGTCGGGATTCTCCTTCATGCGGAGCCAGTCAGGAGTGCAGGCGACGGCGTCCAGGTCCATCCGGTCCATGAAGTCCGCCTGATCGCGCGCGTCAGGCAGGATGGCGCGGTAGACGGAAGGGTCTATCAAGAACTCCACGACGGGGACGCGGTCCGGCTGGCCGAGAAGGAGCGCCGTCCGGACCCGCTCCACGGAGTTCACCCCGTTATCTCCTCGATCCGCACGATGCGGTCCTGCTCCAGCGACAGGATCGCCGCCTGAATGATCCTCTGGGCTTCCAGCCCGTCCGCCCCGGAGCCGTCTATCTCGTCCGGAGCCGCGCCGGAGTCCACCTGCTCCAGGAAACGATGGATGCGTTCACGAAACGTGTCATTGAAGTCGCGGAATCCGCCGAACACCGGGTTGGTATATA
>JBBFLP010000106.1:0-10002 GCA_037478975.1 Armatimonadota bacterium | reverse complement strand
CTGTCCGCCAGCACACCGTCCACATACAACTCCGCCTTGCAGAGTCCCGGGCTGGCGTCATAGGCGCCCACAGGCTGGGCGGTCAGCCGGAGGGACGAGTCCAGGGTCATATTCACGTCGCCGACCACGGGTGCCACCCGGTCTCCCGGCTTTGCGCTGCCCCACGCGGGGAACCACCTGCGCACCTCCGAGACCCGCCGCCCCCGCACCTCGATCTTTCTGGGGTCGTCCGTTCCCAGCCCGAGCTGCGCTGCCCAGTAAAGCGCAGGAATGCTGCCGGAGTGCGTCTGGTAGCCGCATACCAGCGCCTGCACCGTGTCCGTGGCCACCGGGTCCGTCCCGGCCAGGATGGCCCGGATGGGGCCTCCCGATGGGAGGTTGACAGTTCCTCCTCCGCCGTCGCCTCCGCAGGGTCCGTTCGTGACGCCCACAAGCCCGTCCGTGACCACCAGGTCCGGCGGGCGGCAGAGCGTCATATCCGCCTGGGTCTTGGCGTTGGTGATCAGCTCGTTGTTGCCGCCGGCTGGCTGGTGCAGCAGCGCCCACTTATAATACGGAAGCCCGGGGTAGTGATAGATGTCCGTGGGAGCCAGGCCACAGGCCAGCTTCAGCGCGCCCGTGATGCCCGCTAGATTGTGGCTCTTGATGCACGGGATGCGGATCAGGAAATCGCAGTTGACCACCAGATTCGGCAGAACGTAGACCCGGTTCAGAAGGAACGGCTTCACGACGTGAGTCACGTAAGACGGGTTGTAAGGTCCGCTGTAGCCGGGGAAGTCGGGATAGAGCTGCCCTGCCTGATTGGCGTCCACCAGACGCACGCCGGTCTCGTCGTCGAAGAGGTCACCGTTCGTGTCCAGCCCGCTATCCCGGAACGCCTTGAGCGTCATCTCGCGGGCTCCGTAGCTGCCCTGGCTGCCGTAGAAGCTGGCCGATCCCTCGCAGACGAAGATATCCTGCGCCCGCGCGCCCTTCTCCAGACACATCCGGATGACCTCGCGCACCACCCGGGCGTGAGTGATGACCCCGCTGCCGCTTGTCCATCCTGCCTGCACCAGGTTGGGCTGGATGACGATGACCTTGCCCGGCCCGATCCCGGAAGGTAGCCCGCCCGCAAGTTCCACCGCCCGGCGGACGGCGGCTTCGATGTCTGCGGTGGTCGGAATGTCGGCGATCCCCACCACCGAGCGGTCCACGCCGAACCCGGCCGGGGAGACCGGTCCGGCTTCCAGAGTCAGGGCGTCGCGGCCGAGAAGCCACGCCCCGGCGGAGAACACGGTGATCCCCTTCAGGAAATCGCGGCGGGAGATGGTGTTGTGGTCCACTTGTGTAACCTCCCGGGACGGACCCGCAGGCATATCGTCCGTCCCAGCAGAAGGCGACCGGGGAGGGAGTCCCCGGACGCCCGCAGGCTTTACTCCATTCTACCGCCTGTGGCAGAACAGCACAAGCTATTGTTTTTCATTCGAAGGCAGCTTCCGGTAGGCACGCAGAAAGCGGCCCGGCGTCTTGCGCGCCGGGCCGCTCTGGCTGAAGGGAGGCGATGCGGGCGTCAGTCTATGAAATACTCTTTGTGATCCCCGCCATAGCTGCGAGCGTTTTCGCGGAATTCCTTGCCCTCCTCCAGCGCCTGCTGGGCCTCCCTGGGGGACGTGCGGCTGAGATACGTCATGGCGGCGCGGCTGAGCCCCAGCCCGGCGATCCCCGCCGCGCTGGCAACGATCAGCACCAGCCCGCGTCTGCGGCGCGACTCCTGCTCCTCCTGTGAACGCGGAGCTGCAGCATTCCCCGTTTCCGCCTTCGACTTCTGGTGAGTCTCCAGCGCGGCGACGAGATCCGCGGGCGATGCGTTCTGGTCCTGACTGTAGTCATACGCCGGAGGCGGAGCCGGTGTCGGCAGGTCGGGCTGCTCGATGATGGGAGCGCTCTTCTGCTGCTCCTGCCGCTGGCGCTCCAGCTCCTCAGGAGGCACGTATGGCGTATCCGGAGCGTAGGGATTCCGGTGCATCGCGGCGGCCGCTGACGGCAGAGCGATGAACACCGCCACGGCAAGGATCAGAAACCTGCTCGTTTTGCTCATATCTCCCTCCATGCCCGCGTGCGGGCCATCGGGCTGAACGGAAGGTTGATGTCCACCAGTGGCTCGCCCTCCTGTATCCGCCATTTCACCCGCGTGTCGTAGTTCAGATACATCGGAAGGCTCCGTGTCACCATGGCTTCATCGCGGCAGATGATGGAACCATTGAAGGTGACTCCCTGGGATCCCCCTCCGATCTCCCCTCCTCCCAGGAAGTTGGTGTAGAGGATGGCGTTGATGACGTTGACGTTCTCGCTGATGGAGTTGATGTAGTTGTCTCCCAGCAGCGACTTGTAGCGCATCACGCCGTACTCGTCTATCTCCTTTGCGTTGTAGGGAGGTATCCAGTTCCCGAAATCGTCGTAGCGTCCTTTGGTGAAGGGGGGCGTCATGTAGGACAGAGTGGTGGAGCTCATGGTCTTGGTGTTGCCCATGATGATGCTCCCCCGGGCGCAGAGGGCCAGCAGATCCTTCTTTTCGTTCGCCTTGTCTATCAGCTCCAGGTCGTTGCCCGAGAAGTTCGGCCCCTGCGCGTACTGCACGTTGCCCACGATGTGCACGTTGCGGCCGGCGTAAAGCGTTCCCTGCCCGGTGAAGACCCCTTTGATGACGATGTCTCCAGTCACGGTCACCGGCCCATGGATGCGGATCGGCTTTGCGGTGGTCCCGATGAGCGCCACGCTGCCTTCGAAAACTCCCTGGTTGGTGATGCGCTCATACCGGTTCGTGGAGGGGTCGAAGACCTCGATGAACGCGGGCTCGTTGTAATACGGGTTGTTGGAGTTGTCGCGGAACTTGCGCTTGGTGTCCAGGTAGTTCCGGCTGATCTGCTTGTAGTACTCCACATCGTTCAGGTCCGGCATCGGCAGCTCTTTGGTGGCGCGCGGGTCCAGAATGGTGCCGTCGAACCTGCGGATGCCGTTTACGTCGCCGATGACGGCCCCGGCCGGCCGGCCGTAGATCATCGAAGCGTCAGCGTCGTAGATGAGGTCGCGCCACGCCTCGAACTGATCCGATCCTTTCACACCCATCCGGGATTCCTGATACGCCTGCCGCGCCTGCTGGGGGGCTCGCGACGAATAGTAGCTGTTGGTCCAGTACTGCGGCGTCCTGTTCACGATTCCCGCCGCATGGGGCCACAGTTTGTCGTTGCGGCACGCGTAAACGCTCCCGTTGATGGTGGGAGAGCCGTTCAGAATGCTGAAGTCGGCGTTCGCGCGCATATCGCCATTGACGATCAGGTCCGAAGCGCCGAAGCCGTCCAGCCAACCGTAGTTGTTCACGAAGTAAGCGTAGTCGAACACGTTGGACGGGTCCAACGTCAGGTCCAGCAGCGCCTCTACGGCCCGGGAGACCTCTCCCTGGTCCAGCACCCCGTTGCCGTTCGTGTCGCACCAGCCCACGGACTGGATGGTGAACCGGCGTGTGCGCGAGTTGACGGCCTCGTAGCCCACGACGGCAGCTACGTAGCGGGTGCCGTTGGGAAGCGTTCCGGTCGTCACCAGCTTCGCCGACGTGCCCGGTCCCGCGCCCGTGAACTGAGCGTCCAGGTTCTGGATCTTCTGCTGGGCGCGGAAGGGGACCCAAAGGATGTGGATCTCCCGCTGCAGTCCTCCATCAGCGGCGGCCAGCGCCTCGGCCCGCCGCTCCTCCGAGATGACGCGGGTGGTCCCCGATGTGGAGAACGAGACTATACCCGTTCCCATCATCGAAAGGAGTCCGAGCCAGACCAGCGCGGCGGCGATGGCCGCGCCGCGCCGTCTGGAAAGTCTTCCGGTCCATTCAGTGAGCATCTCTGTCATCTTCAAGGTGCATTCCTGATCTGAACGACGACGGTGCGGGCGGCCGTCCAGTTGGACCGGCCGTCCGAGGTGGATGTTCGCAGTGCCACCCTGACGGCACGCTGGCTGGTGGTGCTGCTGAAGATGGGGCTGTCGGCCGGGACGTTGCGCAGCAGGGGACGGTTGAAGCCGGTCATCCGGAGCGTCCCATCCGGCGCCCGCCAGATGCGCCGGGCCGTTCCGTCGGACTGGATGGGAAGCAGAGGCCGCCCCTGGGCGTCCCGGACAGGGAAAAAGTAGGTGATCCCCAGTCCGTTCGTGTCCACTTGTACCTCGCAGGCGAACCGCAGCGCATCCTCCACGCGCCGGAGGGCCTGCGTGACATCCGTTTCCTGGGAGCCCCGGGCGAAGTCGCGATTCCAGCTGTTGGCTCCGCCCACAAGAAGCCCCAGCCCCCCCAGCGAAAGAAGGGTGAAAATGGAGACCGCGGTCACCATCTCGATGACGGTGGCTCCGCGGCGAGAAAGCCGGATGCGAGCGATAGCAGACTTCACGGTCCGGTCTCCATCCACGGTCTAGATTCCGGCCACCATCGTGCTCAGGGTGACTGTCCGCCACTGGCCGTTCTCCCGCCAGCGGACGATCACGCTGACCTCATCCAGCGTGGGGGCCAGTTCGGTGATGCGAAGCAGACCTTGCCCCTGAGGCAGGCTGTTGGCCGGGCTCTGTCCCGTGCCGAAGGTGACGGTGGAAAAACTGTAGGTCAGCGGACTGCTGAGGGCTACGCCATCGATCAGCCCGTTTGCTGTCAGCACGTTCTGGGTCTGGATGCCGTGGAACCCGGCATCCTGGATGGCCTCGATATGACGTTGCGCCAGGGCAGTAGCGGTGGCACGGTTGTCCGCCTTGACGCGCGACTGGGTGGAGACGGGAAAGGTGGCGCTGAACAGAAAGGCGCACAGAAGCAGTACACCCATCGCAAAGGTGACCTCAACAAGGGTCATCCCTCTCCGGTTGCGGAGCATTCCGGCAGGCGTCATTCTGTCCAATGCAACCCTCCCGTCGTCAGTCAATCGTGTGCTCGCCTCCAATGCTGCAGGTGGGATCCTCATCCATCCTGCCGATACTGTAGGTCCCACCCATGGGGCACTGAGGCGGTCTTACCCTCAGATATATCGGCACCAGATCACCCCACGCTGGAGTGGCGTCCGATGGAATGTTGTTCTCCATGGCGAAGCGCTCTTTCGCCGTGGCGATGGCGCGGAGATTCTCTCTGCAGGTCTTTGCCGCTCCCGAAGTGCGCGCCTTCAGCATGGAGGGAAGGGCGATGCCCAGGAGCATCCCGATGATGAGAATGACAAGAAGGATTTCGATCAGAGTGAACCCGCGCCGGTCCGCTTTTAGCGCTGCCCTTTGCATGCTGCTCTCCTGACTTTTCAGGACCGGTCTTCCGTACGGCTTGCTGGCCTTTCAGCCTCTAACGGCCTTATGAGGGAACAGGCAGGTGGCGGGTTGCCCGAAGGTCCGCCACCTGCCACGTCAAGCCGTGCGGCTGAAGCTTACGGAAGCGCGTGGTCTCCGCCGATGCTGCAGGTCGGGTCGGTGTCCACGTTGTTGATCGTGTAGGTGCCGCCAGAGGGGCACTGCGGGAACGAACCCTTGATGTAGGTCGGCACGAGGTCGGCCTGGGTCACAGCCGCGTTGCCGGCCAGGCGGTTGTCCATCGCGAACTGCTGCTTGGCAGCGTCGATCTGCTTCAGGTTGCTGACACAGCTCCGGGCGCGGGACGAGTCGCGGGCCTGGACGAAGTTCGGCACGGCGATCGCCAGCAGGATGCCGATGATCAGCACCACGATCATGATCTCGATCAGGGTGAAGCCCTTCCGAGACTTGCGCATGCGATTGAGGAATGTCATCTATTGCTCTCCGTGGGAGTGGAAGTCCCTGATGTGTGAGGCCGGCCGTCGGGGAACCGTGTTCCAGCGGCTGGCCGGTGTTTCTCACCAACTTTGTTCCACTCCTCCGGGAGGGCGGTCCCGACACAAATACCGGTTTTGGCGGCGCCGTGGTGGGGCAGAAGATTCACGGCAAAATGACCTGAGCGCGAAGGTCTCAGAATTGATATAATGAGATTGCCGATGTGTTGCGGGGCCGTTTGCAGGTTTTCTGGGCGCCCGGAGCTGATGCCTGCCCGGTGACATGCCTGAAAAAGACGGCCTGACCGGCCGATGATTCCCGATGCCGGTCTTCCCGGCGCATCAGGCGATCCGGCAACACAAGCCTGCGAAACCGTCACCGGGCCTCAGATGCGCCGGTGATGGAGAAAGGGGTCTGGAGGACAAATGAAAGTGCCTGCGCTCTTGTCGGGCCTCGGGAGGCGATCGTCCGGCGGCCGGCTGAAGGGGTTCACCCTCATCGAGCTCCTGGTGGTCATCGCCATCATCGCCATCCTGGCCGCCATCCTGTTCCCGGTCTTTGCGCGCGCTCGCGACGCCGCTCGGACGACTGCTTGCAAGAATAATATGAAGCAGCTTGCCCTGGCGTTCATGATGTTCGCGGAAGACAACGACGGAAAGCTTCCCACCATCCATGAGTATTTCCGGAAGGATGGAACGGTCTGGAAGCAGGGCCCGCTCTGGAACTACACCAAGACGGACAACATCATGGCCTGCCCGGGCATGACGCGCGCGGAGAAAAAACTCGCAGACATGCCTCCGTTCAGCTATTCTATGAACGGCTACTGCACCGCCGAGGGGTGGAACGGCCCGCCCCAGGTGGCCAAGAACCGCGACGATCCGGCCAACCGCGCGAAGATATCCATCTACCCCAGGCCCTCTGAGACCATCCTGCTTGTCGAGGAGAACCGCGACCTTTTGATGTATGGCATTCCGGTCAATGACGCCGTCTTCATCAATGTGGACAGGTCTTCGGAGCGGCACGGCGGCAAGGCCAATGTTGTGTATCTGGACGGGCATGTGGGCATGATCCCGGGCAATCAGCAATGGGATACCGCCCGCCTCAACCCGTCCGATCCGCAGAGCCCTCTGCTGTTCTGCCCGGTGATTCCCCTGGTGCCCTGAGGCGCCGGGTCCGCGGCATTCTGTGCTTTCGGGCGTGCGGCCCGGCTGTTCCCGTGCGGGAGAGCCGGGCCTTTTGCTGTCCGCCGGGGGCGGTTGCGGGTCGCGGGCAACGGTGTTAGGTTGATGAGTGGCGCCGGCCGGGACGATGGACGAATGAGGCAGGCGCGGGAGCGGACTCTGGAGCCGAACGATGGATCCGCAGCGTGACTATTACGAGGTTCTGGGCGTCAGCCCGGACGCCACGCTGGAGGAGATCAAGAAGAGTTACCGCCGGCTGGTGAGGAAGTACCATCCGGACGTCCATCACGACAAGAAGCTGGCGGAGCGCGCGTTCGTCCAGATCAGCGAAGCTTATCGCGTTTTGTCGGATCCGGACAAACGCCGCAGCTACGACCTGGAGCGCAGCGCGCGGCGGAGAGAGGCGGCTTCCCGTGCGCGGCAATCCGCCACCGGAACGGGAAAGGGATCTTCGGATTCGCCGCCGCCCCGGGCCGGGAGCGCGCAGCCGCAGGGGCAGACCGCGGCCGGACCGGCCGTGCAGAAGGCCGTGCGCGATGCCGAATTCGCGTTCATCAGGGGGCGGCTATCGGAGGCGGAGAGTCACGCCCGCCGGGCGCTGCGGGCAGACCGGACGTGCGCACGGGCGTGGGAGGTTCTGGGCGACGTGCATCAGGCCCGGAACCGGCAGGAGCAGGCGCTGCAGTTCTATAGCTACGCCGTGCAGTTCGACCCGCGCAACCAGAGCGCTCTCGGCAAGCTGGAGCGTCTGATGGCGCGCACGGGACGGCCGCGCCCGGCGGCAGGGAAGGCGGGAGAGATTCCCCGCCGCGGGTCGCCTGCCGGAGCGCTGTTGCATATGGCGGGCTGGTGCGCCGTATTCCTGGTTCTGTTCGTCTGGGTGCCGGCCGTCCCGGCGCTGGAGCCCGCCCTGTCCCCGCAGGGACTGGAGAGTGTGCTGGAGGGATGGAACTGGGCCGTGGCTCCTCCTCTGGCTGTCGCCGGGCTGCTGATGGGCCTGCTGCTGAGGAGCGGAGGCTTCTTCCGGCACCACGCCGATGAGATGGTCTTCCAGACCATCACCCGGGGAGCGGCCCGCCCCCAGGCTGCGCCCGTCGGGCTGCTTCTGGTGGGGGTGTCGCTGGTGCTCTTCTGGCTGGCCCTCGGGGTGTATCTGGCCATGGCCAGCGTGCAGGATTCGATGTCGCGCAGTCTCACCCGTGCGTTCACTGTGACGCTGATCTTCGTGCTTGCCGCGGCGCTGCTTTCGCAGATGCACGTAGCGATGCTGCTTTTTGGAGGAAATGTAGTGTTCGTGTCTTTGCTGGCGGGATGGTGGATGGTGGACTTCTGGCCCGAAGCGGGAGAAGCCCGATGAGCACGGAAAAGCCGGTCACCGTTCCGTGCCTGCGCAGAATGAAGAAAGAGGGGCGGAAGATCGTCGTTCTCACCGCATACGACTATCCCTTCGCCCGGTTGATGGACAGTTGCGGCATTGACGTGCTTCTTGTGGGGGACAGCGTCGGCAACGCGGTGCTTGGCTATGCTGATACCATCCCCGTGACAATGGAAGAGATGCTTCACCATGTGAAAGCGGTCTCCCGGGCGGCGCGGCGGGCACTGGTGGTGGCGGATATGCCTTTCATGTCCTATCAGGCAGGGCGCAAACAGGCGCTGGAGAACGCTGGCCGCTTCCTGAAGGAGGGTGGGGCGAAGGCTGTCAAGCTGGAGGGTGGCGCGCGTGTGGCGGAGACGGTGGCCTTCCTGACCTCTGCCGGCATCCCGGTGATGGGACACATCGGCATGACTCCCCAGAGCGTGAACGTGACAGGCGGATATCTGCGCCAGGGAACAAGCGAGGAAGCCGCCGCCGCGCTGGAGGAGGATGCCCGCGCACTGGAGGAGGCCGGCGCGTTCGCCGTTGTGCTGGAACTGGTCACTCCTCCGGTAGCCGCCAGGGTCACCGAGCTGCTGGAGATCCCCACCATCGGCATCGGCTCCGGGCCGGATTGCGACGGTCAGGTGCTGGTGATGCACGATATGCTGGGGATGGACGAGCATTTCCGCCCCCGCCACGCAAAGCGCTATATGGAACTGCACGCGCTGCTGCGCGAAGCGTTCACGGCCTATGCCGAGGATGTGCGTTCCGGGCGCTTCCCGTCGGAGGAGCATTCATGAGCGCCCGCCGCGACGCCGGAGGGGTGGGGCGGTGAGGACCATTCAGAATCCACGGGAGCTTCAGGAGCTTGCACTCTCTGTCCGCGGGTCGGGTAGAAGCATAGGTCTGGTCCCCACGATGGGCGCGCTGCACGAGGGGCATCTTAGCCTCATTCGCCGGGCCCGCCAGTCGGATGAGTTCGTGATCGTCAGCATCTTTGTGAACCCCACTCAGTTCGGCCCGAATGAGGATCTGGACCGCTACCCGCGCACGCTGGAGCGTGACCTTGACGCCTGCCGGGAGTGTGGAGTGGATGTGGTTTTCGTGCCGTCCGCAACGGATCTGTATCCGGAAGGCTTCCAGACCTATGTGGAGGTAGGGCCTCTTGCTTCACGATTGTGCGGCGCCTCCCGCCCCGGGCATTTCCGCGGAGTGGCCACCATCTGCCTCAAGCTCTTCAACCTTTGCCAGCCGACCCGGGCGTATTTCGGGCTGAAGGACTATCAGCAGTATCGCGTCGTCGAGAGGATGGCGCGGGATTTCAATCTGCCTCTTGAGATCGTTCCGATGCCCATCGTCCGGGAGCCGGACGGCCTGGCGATGTCCAGCCGCAACAGTTATCTCTCCCAGCAAGAGCGCGCGGCGGCCACGGTGCTGTTCCGGTCGCTGGAGGATGCGGCCAGAGCGTGCGAGGCTGGCGAACGCGACCCTCAGACGTTGGCCGCCGGGGTCCGCCGCAACATCGAGGCGGAACCGCTGGCGCGCGTGGACTATGTGGAAGCTGTGGACCCTCTCACGCTGGAGCCAGCCCTCAGCCTGCCTGCGCTGATCGCTGTAGCAGTCTTCATCGGCAGCACGCGCCTGATAGACAATCGCCTTCTGGAAGCGCCAGACAGGTCAAAATGACAG
>JBBFLP010000105.1:0-10027 GCA_037478975.1 Armatimonadota bacterium | reverse complement strand
GCTTCTATCCTCAGCAGATTGACGACGACGCTCCGTTCTCGGCGTTCCATCAGACATCCCTGTGGCTCGACCGGATGCACGTGCCGCACGATGCGGTTATATTCGGGCATCCTGAGCTGTTCGAGACGGATATGGCCGGGCTGGCCAGGTATTCCGCGGTGGTGCTTCCTGCCGCAGATGCTCTGACAGAGAGTCAGCTGGACTGGCTCCGGCGCTTCGCCGCAAAGGGCGGCATCGTTGCGGCGATGGGACCAGTGGGCGTTCGTGACCAGGATCTGAATCCGCGCGGCGATGTCCGGCTGGAGGGGCCAAGGGTGTTCGACCTGAACAACGAACGCGAAGCTGCTCTGAAGCAGCTGCGGAGTGTGTCGCCGGTCCAGGTGGATGGGCCGGAGGAAGTGACCGTAAACGTCTGGCGTTCCGCCGGAGGCGCATCGCTTGACGTGCATCTGGTGAACTATGGAGCCGATCTCGTGCGAGGCGAGTGGACGGCTGCCGGCCCTGTGACGGTTAGGGTCCGGATTCCGGCGGGTATGCGTGTGGGTGATGCCCGTCTGCTCCAGTTCGGCGCGGCCCCGCGTGAGATTGAAGTCCGGGTGCAGGATGGATGGGCCTCCTTCACCGTGCCCTCGGTGAAGGGATACTGCCTGGTATCGCTGGGAGACCGGGCGGCGATCCTCCGCGCGAACCGTGAGGCGGCGGAGCGTATCGCACGGGACAAAGAACGGGTCAGGAATCTGGCCCGGGAGAAGAACCTGTATTGACCCGTCCAGCAGCCGGAATGCCTGCCGTGGTCTGCCGGGCTCCGGCCGCCGCCAGAGCCGTTCTGACAGGACTGGCGGATCTTCTGTGGCCGCCGAAATGCTGCGTCTGCGAGAGGGTGGGCTCGCTCTTTTTCTGTGAAGAGTGCCGCCAGACCATCATGCCGGTGGAACTCCCCTGCTGCCCGCATTGCGGCCGTCCCGATACCCGCTCATCCTGCCCGGACTGCGGCGAAGCCCCGTGGCTGCGGGCATCCGCGTGCGATGCGATGCGTCAGGTGGCGCTGTTTGACAGCGCGTGGCGTGCGGTCATCCACTGCTACAAATACGACGGGATGCGTGTCCTGGCTGATGAGCTGGGCGCGTATCTGACGGACTGGCTGGACAAAGCATCCGTGGTCTGGCGCGAGGTGGACTGCGTGGCGGCGGTCCCGGGGCATTTCCTGCGCCGCTGGAGGCTTGGCTTCGAGCATTCCCGTGAACTGGCCGCGCGGGTGGCGGGGCATCTGGACGTCCCGCTGGTGTCCCCTCTGCGCCGTCTGCCGGGCCGCCGGCAGGTGGGCCTTTCGCGGGAAGAACGCCTGAAGAATGCCCGGAAGATCTACACTCTCAGCCGCGACGCGGACAGTGTCTCGGGGCGCAGGGTGCTTGTGGTGGATGATGTGGTCACCACGGGCGCAACGGCCACTGCGGTCGCCGAGCTTCTCCGCTCAGCCGGCGCCTCCGGCGTCCGGCTGCTGGCGCTGGCCCGCAATCTCTGAGCCCTCCCGAAACAGAGGAGGGCGCGCCTGCGGCGCGCCCCGATGACTCTGCGTATTGTTTCTCCGCCGTCTAGACTTGCTCCGGCACCACGTAGGGCTCGCGGTAGTCGCGCGTCATCAGACGGTTGGCCCGGTCGTTGTTGACGAAGCGCTCCCGGCGCGGGTCGAACCGCAGGGTCGGACCCACCCGGTAAGACCAACGGTCCAGGTTGATGTTGTTGCTCGCCAAATGCTCCTTGACGCGCTCCAGTGCCTCGGCCGCGTCGCCGTCCTCGCGGACAATGCCGGGAGCCACGCTGAACGGCTGCTGAGTTCCCAAGAGATAGCTGATATTGGCCATGTGGCACAGAGCCGCGGAAAGGTGGCCCTCTTCCACGTCGCAGTAGAGATCCTGGAGCCTGCGGCTGCGCACCACGTCCACGAAGTTGCGGAAGTGGTCGCCGCTCCCTCCGAACTCCTTGACCTTTTTCCCGTCATTGTCCAGGACGAAGGCCGAGGAGTAGCTGGGAGCGACGAGGATGCCCTCTTCGCCGTACCAGATGTTGCCGATCTTCACACCCATCAGATCCGGCGTGTTCAGGCCGCGCACTTCGAAGATCAGTTTGCAGTCACCGTAGTCGAAGATGCTGAGCTCCGTGTTGGGGGTCTCTCCGTCATCCCGGTAGCCGAACCGCCCTCCCACTGTGGTGACGGCGTAGGGCAGATGGTTCTTGTTCAGCCCCCACCGCGCTTTATCCATCTCGTGTGACCCCTGGTTGCCCAGGTCGCCATTGCCGTAGTCCCACTGCCAGTGCCAGTCGTAGTGGAACCTCTGCCGCATAACCGCTTTCTTTGGCGCCGGTCCCAGCCAGATGTCATAGTCCACCGTGGGAGGCGGCTCCTGCGGCGATGAGACCCTTCCGATGCTGTCGCGCTGCTTGTAGCAGAGACCCCGGGCCAGGCGGATCTTGCCCAGATTTCCCGCGTGCAGATAGGCGATGGCCTCCCTCATACCGGGGTTGGCGCGGCTTTGCGTCCCCACCTGGCAGATGCGGCCGTATTTGCGCGCCGCCTCCACCATCTTGCGCCCCTCGAAGATGTTATGGCTGGCCGGCTTCTCCACGTACACATCACATCCGGCCTGCATCGCCCAGATGGACTGTAGAGCGTGCCAGTGATTGGTGGTTGCGATGGAGACGATGTCAAGGTTTTCCTTGTCCAGCATCTCCCGCATGTCCTGATAGGTGCGGGGCTCGGGAAGGTCGCGCGTGATGAACACCCGCAGGGCCTTGTCGAAGGTGGCGGTATCCACATCGCAGAGGGCTACCACCTCCACATCGTCCATCCCTGCGAACGCGCCCACGTGGCTCATGCCCCGGCTGTTGAAGCCCACACAGCCCACGCGGAGCTTCTCGTTAGGGCTGACCCGGCGCCGCCTGCCCGCAGCCGCCAGCAGCGGGGCCGGAGCCGCGGCCGCCGCCATCAGGGCCGCGGTGCTCTCCAGAAACCTGCGCCTTGAAATCTTGCTCATCGCTGTCGCTCCTTCTTTTTGCGTCCCCACTGGCCGCGGGGGGAACGCCGGAAGACATCCGAAAGCCTGCCCACGCAACTATTTACCTTCGGCTGCATCCGTGCGGTTTCCTGCGCGAATGGAACAACGCCGTCCTGCCGATAATCTGTCAGACAGGAGGGGAATCCTGAAGCGCGCGCGAATGTTAGCTATGACAGGAGTGCGGCTTCGCCCACCCTGCGGCAGGTCCGCCTTCGGGCTGGCCGGCCGGACATTCCAACCACTCTATAAAGGAGGTGGTGCGTAATGGACCATTACCTTAGAGGTGCTGAGGGCTGAGTTTTAGCCCCTGCAGCAGGGGTTCCAACTGAGACCTTTCAGGGGTCATGACTCTTCCCTCTCAGTTGAGACACCTCGAAGCAAAAGCGGGCCGGGACCACCGGGGTCCCGGCCCTGCTTTTTCATTTTCTCAGCGGGTTTTCAGAGCTCCAGTGTCTGCACCTGCGTGGCGTAGATGACCCGGTCGCCGTCGCGTCCGGCCGCGCCGCGCACGTGGACATAGCTCCCCGCGCTCAGCCCGTGCGGCAGGTCCGTCTTCACCCGCACCGGCGGAACGCTTGCGCCGTCCGTCATCAGGAACTCATACTCCGAGAGCCCCTCGGCCAGCACCTGGCCTGCCGCACGGACGTAGATGCCGTCCAGCATGGCGCCAGCCAGGTTCCGCTGATTGACGAAGACGGGCTCTACCGTGATGGTGCCGACGATGTTATACGCATCCACACGGATGCTCCGCTCTCCGCCTGCCGAGGTCTGCAGGATCCCCCGCACGTTGATGAGCGAGGTCTCATTGCCGGTGATGAAGCCCTCCAGGCGGATGCCGCTGGAACGATCCGGCTCCTCGATGTAGGCAAAGCCCGCACCGATTTTGTAGAGGGCTTTCCCGCTCAGTGAGACGTAGCTGCCGTCCTCCAGCCCCTTCAGCTCGCCGGCGCGGTTGCTGCCGGTCCGGAACTGCCAGACATAGTCCTGCTGAAGCTCCAGACCATCCTCCGACTTGAGGCCCTGCTTGACAGTCGCCGTATACCACGCGCCACTGGCCAGTGCATAAGCCGGCGTAAAGACCAGCTCATTGAAGCTGAGCTGAACATCGCCTTCGACGGGCTGTCCCTGACTGTTGCGAAGCTCAAAGGAACCCGGCTGCAGCG
This sequence comes from Armatimonadota bacterium, assembly GCA_037478975.1. Lineage (GTDB taxonomy): Bacteria > Armatimonadota > UBA5829 > DSUL01 > DSUL01 > CALCJH01. The sequence goes on along the minus strand of JBBFLP010000105.1, from coordinate 5,811 downwards.
AAGACGGGTCCATCGGGCGGCTGAATGTCACCACGATGGGATCCGTTACGCCGGCGAAGGTCGCTCCGGAGGGCGGCGTGGTGGCCACAACCGTAGGAGGATGAGCGGGCTCATTGAACAGGAAGAAGTAGATATCCTCCACCACCCCGCCGGCAGTCACCGTGACGGGGACGGCATCCTCATAACTGTCCGCCAGCGCATACCACTGCGGGCTCTGGCCGTAGGACGGCACGAACCGCAGGCGGTAGGTGCCCGGCTGGATGTAGGATGCCGTGAAACCTCCGCCGCTTTCAAAGCCCCAGATCTCCACGGTCTGGGCAATGACGCCCGGAGCGGAGTACAGCTCCAGCGTGCCGAACACCTCCGGCGGTCCGCCGGAATCCATGGCGAACGCCTTGCCCTTGATCATTCCACGGGTGGGAGCGTTCACCACCTGCAGCGCGCCGACACGGTACGGAGAGCCGTAAGGATTCCCGCTGGAGACGAAGTAGGTTCCGGGGTTGCAGCCTTCCTGCAGCTTCGCGGTTCCGGAGTAGCGGCGGCCGCCGTCGTAGAACTCGCCCTCCGGCCATCCATCTATCGGGATGTCCCAGCTTACACCTCCCAGCGGCGTGGCCCCCTCCGCAAACAGGGTGATGGTCTGCGTGCCGGAGTTGTCCACCACGGGAGGCGAGACGCCTACCGCCAGGATCTTAGGCGAGTCCGGCACGGTCACCGACACTGGATACTGCTTGCTATAGCCGTCCGGGAATGTGGCCGTCAGTGTGGTGGTCCCGTTATCCACCGCCAGGAACTGGAAGCCTTCCCAGAAGTCACGGTAGACCGCGAAGACGCCCGGATTGCCGGATGTCACCTGGACATCGTCCTCGTCTATCTCGGCCGGCATTCCGTCCGAAGCTGTGACGCGTCCGTAGAGCCGAACCTTGCCCTGCGCTGTGGCCACGATCTGGGTGAGCGGGGTATTGGACTCCTCGCTCTCATAGAGATCAAGACTGCTGATGGTCAGCACGTGGAGCGTGAACGGAATGACTCTGGGAGCAAGAGTCCCCTCCGTCGCCTGCACCGTCCATTCGTAGGTGCCCGGCGTAAGGCTGGATGTGTCCAGCAAGAGGACCGTTCCACCGCGCGCCTTGACCGGCACGGGAGTGAACCGAACAACTCCTGCCGGGGCCTCCGGGACGCTGAAGTTCACGCCGCCGGCGGTGCTGAAGCCATTCTGGAAGTCCACGCGCACCAGGATCCTTTCCTTGACCCCCTTGATGACGCGGAACTGGACGTCCTGCATCTTCACCGTGTAGTGCGGCGAGGTGACAGAAAACGGAAACACACCGTCCGCCGCGACATAGCCATTCGTGACCACCACGGCTCCACTGGAGGCGGGATCAGAGATGCGCACGCGGATCTGCGTGTCCGACCAGCTCAGCACGGTGATCCCTTGCGGAGATCCGCCTACCTCCACACCGGAGCCGGTCCCCTGCGAGGCGCCGAACCCGGATCCCGAGATGGTGACCTCAGTACCGTAGGGACCGGCAGGGGGCGTCACGGCGGTGATCGCCGGCACCGTCCCGACGGTCACGCCAGGAATGAGCATGCTGACGTTGTCAATCTGGAAGTCCCCGTAGTCCTCCCGCACCAGGCCGAAGCGGATGATCTTGACGGCGTCTGAAGGGATGTCATAGTTCACCTGCCGCGTGATCCAGCCTGGCGAGGGAGGATTCTCCACACCGAACACGCGCGCCCGGCGGATCTTGCCCATCGGATCCACATACTCCAGCCATACCGCGATGGACGCTCCCGGGCCGGAGCCGCCGGACTGGATGTCCACAGCGACGACCGCCGTCTTCCCGGCAACATTCGTGACGTTCATATTCTGGAACAGCACCAGCCCGGTGTAGCTCCAGTTCGGGGGTGTCAGCGTGACGAAACGGTTGTCATCCGCCGACTGCAGGGGGTTCCACGGGAAAAGATCCGGGGAAACCATCCAGCCGTCCATTCCCGCTTCAAAAGAACCGTTGCGGATGACCTGAGTCTGGCCGTACGCGACAGTGGCTCCGCTGAGCGCCAGCGCGACAGCCAGCACGAGCAGCGTTCGAGCCTTATAAGGGAACATTTTACGAAGCCTCCCGTATGAACTGGCGGGACTCATAAGCGGCTGAATCCCGCGGCAAAGCACAGCGACAGGCCGCTGCATGAACCGCAGCACCTGTACTCTATTCCACAGGATACGCTACGCCCCTTAAGCATGAAACTGTTAAATTTGCGAGGTCTCTCAGAAAGGAGAAGCGATAATGGACCTGCGATGGGCTCTGCCGGGTGTGCTTGCGGTCGGTTCGCTCCCCCGCACCCGTGAGGACGTGGAACGGCTGAAACGCGAGGGAATCAGAGCCGTGCTGTCTCTACACCCGGTAGCGTTCCTGACGGCCCAGGCCCTCCGAGATGCGGGGATGGCCCACCGGACGGAGGAGGTGGAGGATTTCTCCGTGCCCTCCCTGGAGCAGATGGACAGCCTGAGAGAGGATATGGACCGCTGGGCAGAGCAGGGGCTTCCCATTTACGTCCACTGTTACGCGGGGATCGGCCGGAGCCGCACGGTGGCTGCAGCCTGGCTGAGCCTGCGGCAGGATTCCGTTGAGGAAGCTTTCGACCGGGTGGGACTGCCGCAGACGGCCAGGCAAAAACTGTTCGTTGAGGAGTACTTTCGTCTGCGCCGCGGCTCCGCAGGAGACTGCGGCGCGGGAGCGTAAGGAGCGCATTATGAGAAGCGCCCTGCGGGCGCTTCTGTGGAGAGGAGCATCATCCAGATGAGCAGGTCATTCCCGGGTCTCACCGCAGCTTGCGCGCAGTTGCTAGCTGTCTTCGCCGCGGCAGCGGCTTCGGCTCAGACCGAGAACACAGCCGCAACTGTAGCAGCTGTGGCGAAGCACGAGGCGGCTGTGGTCTCCGTGAAGTCGGTGGCCTCGCTGAAGACATCTTTTGGAGGACGGGAGGCGAGCCAGGAGGAGCAGGAGAACGAGTGCACGGGCATTGTGGTCAGCCCGTCCGGTCTGGTGCTGGTCAGTCTGTCGGCTGTGGATCCCTCGGATATGTACGCAGATTACATGAAGCAGATGGGGGAGCAGTCCGAACAGATGAGCTTCACCGCCGAGCTCAAGAGCATCACCATCCGCCTTTCCGACGGCAGCGAGATCCCGGCGGAGGTGGCCATCCGCGACCGCGATCTGGACATCGCCGTCCTGAAACCGCGTGCTCAGGTTCCCGGAACCGTGCCGTATGTGGATCTCTCGGCTTCGGCAGACGTGGCGTTGCTGGATGACGTGCTGCTGGTTTCGCGTCTGGGAAAGGACGGAAGCTGGATTACGGTGGCGGGGGTGGAGAAGGTGAAGGGCATCTTCACAAAGCCGCGGAAAATGTACTTCGTCCCCTATTCGCCATCCGGGGAGGATACGGACGTGGGAGCGCTGGCCCTGACTCCCGACGGGAAGATCGTAGGGATGCACCTGTACCGGCGTGCGACCGGCGCTGCGGGACGAGACCCCAGCTATTTCATGGTGGTGATGCCTGCCAAGGAGCTTCTGGCGGTGGTCCGGCAGGTCCAGTAGCCGGCTGGCTCAACCCTCCAGCCAGCGGTCCAGGTTCTGCCGGACGAATTCGTCGTCGGCCAGGTGGGGGTAAGCGCGGCACACGCGCTCGATCTCGTCCTGCTGTCCGGGACTCAGGCGCTCCTGGGGGTCCAGCAGCCATATGCCCTCCAGCAGTCCCTGGCGGCGGAGCACCTCGTGAATGCCCGCGATGCAACCCCGGAAAGCGTTCGCGGCGTCGAAAAAAGCCGCGTTGCAGTCTGTGATCTGATGCGCCAGAGCCAGAAGGTCCGGCAGTCGTCCGCGGCCTTCTGGCCGGCAGGTAGCATGGCATTCGTCAAGCAGCTCCACCGCCCGGCGCGTCCAGACGCTCCAGTGCCCCAGCAGACCGCCGACGATCCGGCGCTCCACGCGCCGCCCGTTGCGCATCAGGACGAACGGCGTGATCAGATCGTGAACGATGGAATCATCGTTGCCCGTGTACAGAGCGATGTCGTCACGCCCGGCTTCGACTACCGCCCTGACGACATCCAGCGTCTGATACCGGTTGAACGGCGCGATCTTGATGGCCACGACAGAGGGGATCTCCGCGAACTCCCGCCAGAAAGAGTACGGCAGAACCCGCCCGCCCACAGCGGGCTGCAGGTAGAACCCCACAAGGGGGATGACCTCGCCCACGGCGCGGCAATGGCGGATCAGTTCCGGCTCACCGGCGTTCTTCATGGCCGCCAGGCTCAGCAGCCCGGCGTGAAATCCCAGAGCGGCCGCCTGCTCCGCCTCGCGGACGGCCTGATCCGTCCGTCCGCAGATCCCGGCGATTCGCACCAGCGGCTCCTCACGCCCTCCGTCCAGCCGGTCCATCTCATCCGCCGCAAGCTCCAGAAGCGGCCGGAACAGACCGATCTGCGGGTCGCGGATGGCGAACTGCGTGGTGTGCACTCCCACGGCGATCCCGCCGGCTCCCGCATCGGAATAATAGCGCCAGAGCGCCCGCTGGCGGCGCTCGTCCAGCTTTCTACGGGCATCCAGCGCCAGGGGAGACGCAGGGACGACCACTCCTCTCCGAAGTGTGCTTCTGAAGTCAGAACCTGCCATCGCGCTCTTCGAAGTGAGTCGGCTTGCCAAGAGACGCTCCTCCCCGGCCCACCCAGTCCGCCGTCCACCGGATGACAGTGTCCGCAGAGACCTGTGGCCTGCCAAGCCGCTGGAAGGCCCGTCCGGCGTTGCTCAAAAGGGCATCCGGACTTTCCTGTCCGCTGAACCGCACGGGACGGTTCATCAGGCGGGCCAACTGTTCCGCTGTCTTGCGTACGGAGAGGATCTCCGGCCCGGTGACGTTCAGGACAAAGGGCGGGGAAGAGGCGAGCTGCAGGGATCGCAGGGCCATGCTGCTGGCGTCTGCCTGCCAGATGACGTTTACATAGCCCATGGAGACATCCACCTCAGCGCCGTCCCGGATCCTGCAGGCGATATCGTGCAGCACGCCGTAGCGCATCTCCACGGCGTAGTTCAGCCGGATGATGGAAGCCCGGCAGCCGGTGGTGCGGCTGAAGTACTCGAAAATGCGCTCCCTTCCCAGAGCGCTCATGGCGTATTCCCCCTCCGGGCGCGGCGGGTCGTCCTCGCGTGAACCTCCACCGGCCACCGGAGTCAGGCCGTAAACGTTGCCGGTGGAGAACACGCAGAAACGCGCATCCGGGAAGCGCTCGCACACCAGGGCGGGAAGCAGGGTGTTCATCGCCCAGGTCAGGGCTTCGTTGCCGGTGGTGCCGAACTTCATCCCGGCCATGAACACCACATTCTCAGCGTCCGGGAGATCCTGAACCTGCCGGCGGTCCAACAGATCGCAGGGGATGGCCTCTACGCCATATTCCTCCAGTGAGCGTCGCGCCTCTGGCTGCGAGAAGCGCGACGCCGCCATCACGCGCCTCGCAGATCCGGCCGCATCGCTCGCGCGCCGGGCCATACGCGCCAGGGTGGGTCCCATCTTGCCCCCGGCGCCCAGCACCAGGATATCGCCCTTCAGACGGCGGAAGCATTCCACCAGCGCGTCATCCGGGCGGCTGAGCATCTCCTCCAGCTGATGGGTATCCTCGATGCGCTCCGGCAGGCTCTCAGGGGTCAAGGCTGCAGAATCCTTCATAGGCGGCTTCGCAGGAGAAGCGCCTCAGTTTTCGGGCTGCGGAGGAGAGGTGGCTTGGCCTTCCGCCGGGGAAGACGCCTCCTGCGGCGG